>CAIPPO010000023.1 GCA_903866915.1 uncultured Mucilaginibacter sp.
CGACCGAGATACCCACATCCGCATCACGCAACGCCGCCGCATCGTTGATGCCATCACCCATAAATCCTACGGTATGCCCCTTGGCCTGCAAAACCTTTACCACCCGCGACTTTTGCAGCGGGCTCAATTTGGCAAGAATACTAATGTCGTCGATTCTGGCAGCCAATTCCTCGTCGCTCATTTCTTCTAATTCTTTGCCCAGGAGTATATTATTGACAGGAATACCTACGTCTTTACATATCTTTTTAGTTACAACTTCATTGTCGCCTGTGAGAACTTTAATGCTGATGCCTAAGCGGTGCAAGGCCTCAATAGAAGGTTTAGCAGATGGTTTGGCCGGGTCGAGGAAACCGATAAAACCGGTTAATATCATATTTTTTTCATCGGCTACTGAATAATTTAACGGCCGTTCATCATATTCTTTAATGGCTACCAACAAAACCCGAAGTCCTTCTTCATTCAACCTGGAAGAAATTTTCAATATGGTTTGCCTCATTTTTTCATCCATGGGTATTACGTCGTCTGTGTCTATTTGCAGACTATTGTCTTCACCCGGATCAAAAGCGTGGCTGCACAGGTCGAGCATTTCTTCTACTGCACCTTTGCAGATCAATAAATGTTTGTGATTTTTTTCTTCGAGGATAACAGACATGCGCCTGCGTTGAAAGTCAAAAGGTATCTCATCCACTTTTTGGTATGATTCGCCTTCTTTCAGGCAGGAGTGGAATTCGACATGCTCCAATACCGCCACATCCAACAGGTTTTTTAACCCGGTTTGATGATAACTGTTTAGGTAGGCCCATTTCATTACTTCGCTGTCTTCCAGTCCGTACACGTTAAGGTGACGTTCCAATACAATTTTGTCCATCGTAAGCGTACCTGTTTTGTCCGTACATAAAATGTCCATTGCACCAATATTCTGGATCGCATTCAGTCGTTTTACAACTACTTTACGTTTTGACATATTAACTGCGCCCTTGGCCAGGTTAGCGGTAACAATCATGGGCAGCATTTCGGGGGTCAGACCTACTGCGATTGATATCCCGAATAAAAATGCCTCCAGCCAGTTGTGTTTCGTTAAACCATTTATCAGGAATACGAGAGGTACCATAACCAGCATAAAACGGATGAGTAACCAGCTTACACTGTTGACTCCCTTATCAAAACTTGTTTCGGCACGTTTTCCTACAAGGGATTTTGATAACGAACCGAAATAAGTATCTCCTCCGGTATTTACAACAATCGCCTGGGCGGTACCACTAACTACGTTAGTGCCCATAAAGCAAACGTTATTGAGCTCAAGCGGCGATTTTTTATTTGCTCCGCGATCGGCCGAATCGGTTTTTTCCACTGGCAGCGCCTCTCCGGTCAGTATGGCCTGGCTTACAAATAAGTCCTTTGAATGCAGGATCCGAACATCGGCCGGGATCATATCCCCGGCAGAAAGCTGAATAAGATCACCCGGAACCAGTTTCTTGATATCGATCTCTTGCTTTTCCTGGTCTTCACGCAGCACGGTTGCAGTAGTTTTGACCATCGACTTTAATTTTTCAGCCGCCTGGTTGCTTCGGAATTCCTGCACAAAGCGCAGCATAGCACTCAGCATCACCATAATGCCGATCACAACCACAGTTGTATAGTCGCGATCAGCCGGAGCCTGAATCACCACGTCGGTAATAGAAGAAATAATGGCTAATACAATCAAAACCCCGATGAACGGGTTTAAAAAGGCTTCGAAAAATTGAATATACCACCTGGGAGCTTTTTCATGAGCCACTTCGTTTGGTCCATAATTATTCAAACGATCTCTGACATCGTTGGCCGAAATTCCCTGTTCGCTTGTACCTAGCAATTCAAGAAAATCGACTTTACTGCTGGCGGAAGTTTTTTTGATCTTTAACGCTGAAGCCCCGTCAAATTCATTGGAAGAATTGCCGTTTTTTTTGGCTAAAGTTTTGTAAACTGAGCTTATTTTTTCTCTTTTAAGCATTACTAGTGATTTGCCCTGTATTACCGGGCTGCTTAAAAGTTGCGCGGTCCGGCTAACAGGAGGTTTTTAGTTCTTTTAAAATACAACTCGGACCAGTATCCATTTTTTAATTTTTTAATTAACGCAAAAGTATAAAACAAATCAATGCAATGGTATTGCATTAGTCTTACAGCTGTCACAAACACCTTTTACAACCAGTTTCATCCCGGAAGATATAAAGCCGACCGGTAATGAAATTTCCGGGATCTTAATATTTGGCAGGCAAAAAGTCTCCCGGCATGTACTGCAATAGAAATGTACATGAAGGTCGTAGTGTTTATGCCCATCACATTCTTCCGGGCAAAGCGCATATTTGGGTGCTCCGGTTCCATCATCTATCAGGTGGATCAACCCATTTTTTTCAAACGTTTTTAGTGTGCGGTAAATAGTAGTGCGATCAGAAGGGTAAAGCATTTTTTCCAGATCAGTCAAGCTAAGCGCATGCTTTTGTTTCAATAGCAAATCCAAAACCAGCATGCGCATGGTGGTCGGATTGATATTTTTGATTGCCAGCATTTGTGTCGTATTGCTGTTTATTTTTTCGGTAATTCCAAACATCCGATTTCCGTCTAAGATGAGCTTTCACTTTAACGTTATCAATTCGTGCCTCAACACATATTTTACATTGCAAATCTATAGTAAAATATCAACTTCGTCGTAAAATTGCTTCAAATACAGTTCCATAAAAGCGTGTCGTTGCTCGGCGAGGCGTTTCCCTGCAGCTGTATTCATTTTATCCTTTAGCAATAAAAGTTTTTCGTAAAAGTGGTTGATGCTTGGAGCGGTCGAGGATTTATAAGCTTCTTTTGACATGTTCAATTCAGGTTTTATACCGGGGTTGTAAATCTCGCGACCCTTAAAACCTCCGAAACTAAAAGCTCTTGCTATACCTATGGCCCCAATAGCATCCAATCGATCGGCATCCTGCACAATGGCCAGTTCTGCTGAATGAAAGGTTTGCTTTTCGAACCCGGACTTAAATGAGATATGCCGGATAATCTGCTGCACATGTTCGATGATTGTGGCATCAATGGCTATGCTCTGCAGGAATTTGCCAGCCAGTTCGGGACCAATTTCTTCATTTCCGCCATGAAACTTACTGTCTGCGATATCATGCAGCAGGGCAGCCAGTTCAACAACCAATAAATTGCAGGGTTCATCGGCAGCAATTTTCTTTGCGTTTATCCATACCCGGTAAATGTGCCACCAGTCGTGACCACCTTCTGCATGCCTGAGGGTATCTTTAACAAATAAGCTTGTTTTTTCTATGATCGCAGCGTGTTCCATATAGCCGCAAAAATAGAGCTATTCTGTATTACTGAACTACTTTTTCCGGTTATTTATACAGTAACAGGAATTTTTATACCAATCAATTGATAAGGATCCGTATCGAGAATTTCAGCGATATGTAATAGCCTGTCGACAGTAATTTTGGTATATCCCAGTTCGATTTTGCTGTAAGCGTTTTGCGAGATACATAATTTGGCTGCCAGATATTCCTGGGTATAATTCCTGTATTCCCGAATTTTCCTGATATTTTCCGCTACGTGTTTGGTCCTTGTGTTTAATGCGTCCTTCATTATTGCCGAGTTTAAACAAGTTATTATTAAACAAGTACGCAAAGGGGCCGGTAATAGTTTTTGGGGAGGGGCAAATTTATTGCTCGTTATCGTAAAGCACGGTTATCGCCGGAAGCAAGGTGGCCAGGTTAAGAGGTATCTGGTCGTTGCTTAAAATTGGCTTATGTTTTACATAAAAGTTAAGCAATGCTGCTTCATCATCCTTACTTCCGTTGTTGGTTGTATGAAACCTGAATTGAAAAGGAATCACAAAATCATGAAGTTTTTCCTTGTCAGGTATGATCCATTTATGATTCGTTTTTTTCATGGCTTCAATAACCGGGGATACCAGGATAGCATCATCAGCATAGTAAATGACGAGGTTTTTAAGGTTACCCTGATCATCGGCTGAAAATTTAAATACAACCAGTCCACTTGCCTTACTCAATCTAATACCGGGAGTAACTTTTAGACTGTCGCGAAAGAACTGAGTCATTGCAGTTTTACCTCCCTGGAATGGAAATGCCAGTTGTTGTTGGGCCAGACAATGGGTTGCAACCATTAAAAATACGATCAATAATATCTTTTTCATTTTACGTATAATCATTCCAGGGGCGCTCTTTTTGTGCCCTCATAAAGTTCATATTCTAACAAACGGCAATCTAATTTGCCATTATAAAATTCTACCCGCCGATTTGCAGCGAGGCCGATTTTTTTAGCAAGGTCGGGATTACCTGTAAAGATATAACCGCGGTAACCTTTGCACTGCTGCTTCATAAAATCGCCGATACGCCGGTAAGTTGCCTCCAGTTTACTATGTGTTCCAAGTCGTTCACCATATTCAGGATTAAACATCACAACGCCTTTTTCTTCGGGCACCTGCGTTTCGGCAAAATCACAAACGGCAAAATCGATCAAATGGTCTACACCGGCAGTTTTTGCATTTTTTTGCGCGATGTCGACGGCATCGGCCGAGAGATCGGTAGCGATGATTTTAAACCCGAGCTGTTTTTTTGCCTGGTCTTTCAACTTTCGCCTTTCCACAAAAAACACTTCTTCCTGGTATCCGATGATGTGCATAAAACCATAATTCATTCTAAAAAAACCCGGGGTTTTGTCGGTGGCCAGCAAGGCCGCTTCTATAGCCAGCGTGCCCGAACCGCACATCGGATTTACAAATGTGCTATTGCGGTCCCAATTAGTTGCCAGGATAGTTCCCGCAGCCAATGCTTCAAGCATAGGCGCCTTTCCGGGAATTTTCCGATAGCTATGTTTGGCCAGCGTTTCGCCCGAAGTATCCAAAAATATATCTGCCCGGTCGTCTTGCCAGTACAAATGCACAACGGTTTTGTTTTGCTCAGCGCCTGAATTTGGCCGGATACCCTTGATTGATTTGATCCGATCGACAATAGCATCTTTCACTTTAACATTAGCGAAGAGCGGCGTTGTTATATGCTCATTATTTACATTGGATGTTACGGAGAAATAGCCGCTGAAATCAATCAGTTCTTCCCATGCTATCGCAACCAATTCGTCATAAAGCTCCTGCGGATCAGCGGCTTTAAAGCTCTTAATAAGGTAAATTACCTGACTTGCGCAACGGAGGTTGAGATTCAATGCAACGCAATCGTTAACTGTTCCATTTAGCTCTACGCCGGTTGGAAATACTCTTAAAGGCTTAAAGCCAAGATCTTCAACCTCTTTCTGCAAATAGGGTGAAAGCCTTTTATTGCAGGTAATGACGATCCTGCTTTCGGTGTGGAAAACTTCCATAAATTGTTGGCGAATTTATGAATTTAACTCCCCGATTTTATACCTTAACCATTAACTTTACACTTTTAATTTTTAGAAGATATGGAAATTAAGGGCAAAGTACATGAAGTTTCGCCTACCGTACAGGTAACTGACTCATTGAAGAAGCGGGAATTGATCGTCGAATATGTCGAGAATCCCCAATACCCGGAATATTTGAAGTTTGAAGCGATACAAGATCGCTGCAATTTGCTGGATAACATTCGTGTTGGTGATGATATTGAAGTGTTTTTTAACCTTCGCGGTCGTCCATGGACCGACAAAGCCGGCAAAAAAACCTATTTTAATTCGTTGCAATTGTGGAAAATCAATGTGCTTTCAGGCGCAAATAACAATACCGTGCCAGAGTATGCACCACCTGTTGATCTGAGCGCAGCACCTGAAGAAGACGATCTGCCGTTTTAATTGCGCTTAAAGCGCGGTTAGTTTTAAAGCGTTAAAAAGCCCTTATCATTGATTGAAAAGGGCTTTTTTGCGTTGCCAATTTGCTATTATCAAGCCTATAGCTTTAATTTCTTTCAAAGCTTGCAAATGATCTGCTTCCAGAATTTGCAATAATTCTTTCCTTTTAAAAACGGTATCGTTATGGTTGATCGTGATCTCGATTGGTCTGTTGTTTTGCCCAAATTCGAGAGCAGGGAGCGTAAATATCAGAATGATACTTATGCCAAAAATTATCTCGAAGCATGGCTTATTAAAAAACTTTTCCATACTTAATATTTAATTTAGTCACTCAAAAATAGCAAGCGATTCAATACCAAGGTGTTAAATTGCAGGGCCTATTTGTTAAAAAGTGTTAAAAGCGGCATGTTTGAGCTTATTTGAAATATTTTTGCCCTAAGGATGAAGAAAAGAAGTTTAGGATTGATCATCGGTTTGATGGGAATTGCACTGCTGGGTGTAATGGCCATGCAATTGTATTTTCTTCGCCAGTCTTACCTGACGCAATCGGATATTTTCGACCGATCGGTCAATGACGCTTTAAATACTGTAGTCGCCAAGCTTGCCAAACAAGATGCGAACAGCTTTTTACATCGCAAGGCCCGGATGTTGGAGTTACAGCAACAAAAGGCTAATAGGCCAAGTTTTAACAGCGGCCCCGCAAAAATAGTAGGCGATCAGGATGAAAATAAGCCTAAAAAGCTGATGCCTTCCCGCGAACGTCGTTTAAACGCTTTGCGCGACAGTCTAAGGCAGGTAATAGCTACCAATAAGTTAGACGAAGAATTTTTTAATATGGCACAGTCGGGCCAACTGATGCTGCATGTGCGCTACGAAGAGTATACGGACGAATTTGGTATCACCCGTTCACGGATGATTGATCCTAAAATCGTACGCGAAGCAGGTCCTAAAGTTTTGTATAAAAAGCCGGCCCGCCTGCATAAATATGATACGGCTTATGTTGATTATATCGATCCGCAGTTTGGCAAACAGATTATTCCTGTCGTGCAGATTGATCCTTTATGGCAGCGCGAACAGGATAGAAAAAAAAGCGAACGGCAGTTTCAGGAAGTTAAAAAAATGCTGGAAGTGGATTCGATTCAAAACCTAAATAAAGGCATTAAGTCGAACGTGATAGAAAACCTGGCATTTGAATACCAAAAATCGGACGAGCCACTGGCCAAACGCTTAAATTGGTTTTGGATCGATTCGCTTTTGAAATTTGAGTTTCATAATAAGGGGATTTCTCTTCCCTTTATTTACCAGGTTAGAACCTTCAATACTGATTCGTTATTGTTTTCTAACACAAGCTACACGGCCGAAGAAAAAGTGAATTCCGAAGATGCCAGTGCCTACCAGGTTGCCATATTCAGCAAGGAGGTGATCAATGACCCGGGAAAGATCAAAATATATTTTCCCCAAAAAAATAAATTGATACTCACCAAAATGACGGCCACTATGGCTACATCCGGCGGATTACTGCTTGTATTAATGGTTAGTTTTGGATACACCATATTTTCCATTCTCCAACAGAAGAAAATATCGGAAATGAAGATGGATTTCATTAATAATATGACCCATGAATTTAAAACGCCAGTTTCTACCATTATGATCGCTAGTGAAGCTTTAAAGGATAACGAAATCATTGATGATAAGGTACGTGTAGCACGCCTGGCTAATATTATATTCGAAGAAAATCAAAGGCTCGGCAGCCACATTGAACGTGTATTAAACATTGCCAGGATAGAAAAAAATGATTTTAAACTGGATATTAAAGAAATTGATGTTAACGAAATGGTAACTACCGTGCTTGATAGCATGGCATTAAAACTTCAAAAGCACCAGGTGACAGCTAATCTGCACCTTGATGCCCATAACGCTACAATTGAAGCCGATGAATTGCATTTTTCGAACGTTTTATTTAATCTGATCGACAATGCCATCAAATACAGCCCGGAGGCGCCTGAAATAACTATCAGTACCGTTAACAAGGATAATCAGTTGGTTATTCGGGTTGCGGATAAAGGAATTGGCATGAACCGCGACCAGCAAGCGAAAATATTTGAACAGTTTTACAGGATACCAACCGGAAATCTGCACGATGTAAAGGGTTTTGGTTTAGGTTTGAGCTATGTTAATACAATCGTCAAAAAGCTGAATGGTTCTATCAGTGTGAGATCTGAACGAGAAAAAGGCTCGGAATTTGAATTGAAATTCCACACCACTTAACCTAAAAATTATGAAAAAAATACTTCTGGTGGAGGATGATCCGAACCTGGGACTGCTTTTGCAGGATTACCTGCAATTGAAAGGAAAGTTTGAGGTCATTTTATGCAAAGACGGGGAGGAGGGACTGCGAACATTTACCAAACACAATTTCGATTTGCTGATACTGGACGTGATGATGCCAAGAAAGGACGGGTTTACTCTGGGTAAAGACATCAGACGCATCAACGAAAAAGTGCCGATTATTTTTGCTACCGCCAAAGGTATGATAGAAGACAAAACACAAGCCTTTAATCTGGGCGGTGACGATTATATTACCAAACCTTTTCGTATTGAAGAGTTGTTATTGCGCATCAATGCTTTGCTAAAAAGAGCTAATAATTCAGAAAAAAGCGAAGAGGAAAAGCAAACGCATTTTAAAATAGGCAATTACGAATTTGACTTTACAACCCAGGTAATCGCACTCGGTAATTCCCAGCAAAAATTGTCGACGAAAGAAGCAGAATTGTTGCGCCTTTTGTGTTTGCGTAAAAATGATGTACTGACCCGCGAAGAAGCACTACTCAATATCTGGCACGATGACAATTACTTTAACGGTAGGAGTATGGACGTATTCCTGAGTAAGATCAGGAAATATTTAAAAGATGATCCTGGTGTCGAGATCATCAATGTCCATGGCCGGGGATATAAATTGCTGATGAATTAGTTGCTGCTGAAGTATTATCCCTTAACTGGTGAGCGCACAAAAAGAATAGCGAACAGCACACCAAAAATTGTGTATAGTACTGCCAATATCCAAATTACGGGGGGTTTTTCGAGATGATGGATG
The DNA here is from genome assembly GCA_903866915.1 of uncultured Mucilaginibacter sp. Lineage (GTDB taxonomy): Bacteria > Bacteroidota > Bacteroidia > Sphingobacteriales > Sphingobacteriaceae > Mucilaginibacter. The sequence goes on from CAIPPO010000023.1 coordinate 8,897, forward strand.
AGGTCTTTTAAAAGTGCGAGTCCACCTACCATAAATTGAGCCATATTAGCTGTTACCAACGGCTTGTTGTAAATTCCTCCGATTACGCCTCCTTTAGACATCCAGTTGAGCATAGCAAACCCGAAAAATAACCCACCCATTACCTGGAGTGCCAGGATTAAAAGCGACTGGAAGCCAAAATTCAAATAATTAGCAACTTCAACCGGGAAAAATACCAGACTAAGGCCAACGATTGCAAGAAATATTGCGCTTGCAGTCATGATGATTTTTGTATTCATTTTATTTTTAAAATATGTCTATCCTAAAACAGGCGTAATTTGAACGTTAGTTATTTAAGTTCTTCCCCAAAGTGGATAATATTACCATTATTATCCAGTACGCTAAACTGTTTCATTCGCCAGGGCTTTAGTTCTAATTTGCCATTAGGATGAACCACCCCGAGGCCAAGATATTGCGCATAAAGTTGATCAACTTCGGTTACACGGAGGTAACATCCCGTGGCTTTTGGTATTTCAATATCATTACAGGGCCATAAGTGAATTTGTATTTTATCCTTACTAAAAATTAAGTAGCCATCCCAATTTGCTATTAACGAAAACGCTAGTTTTTCGGTGTAAAATTCAATTGTTTCTTTCGCATTAAGCGAAGCTAATATTGGTACAGCGGTTTCAATCATAACAAACTATTTTTTGATGTTTCAAATATAATTTAAAGTGCTTTGCTTGTAACAAATTTGTTAACCGTTTGCGCAAAATATTAAAGGTAAATTAAATAGGTTTGTTTTATTCTTGAAATATTAACTGAACGAAACAATGAAAAGAAAACTACTTTTTTCCGCTTTATTTCTCGCCGTTTTCTCAGGCTCCTCTTTTGCACAGAGCGAAAGTGACCCGGCAACCCTTCAAAAGATCAGGGATGAAGGACTCAATCATTCCAAAGTAATGGAAACCGCGTTTTACCTGACCGACGTAGCCGGACCGCGCCTTGCCGGATCGCCGGGTTTAAAACGGGCGCAGGACTGGGCCGTTGAACAACTCAAAACCTGGGGAATGGTAAATGCTCAGCGCGAACCCTGGGGCAAATTTGGTAAGGGCTGGGAAGTACAGAAAAACTATGCTGCTATTACGGTTCCGTATTATCATGCAATAATCGCTATTCCGAAAGCCTGGACCCCGGGGACAAACGGTGAAGTTAAAGGGGATGTAGTATTGATTAAGATTGACACTACCGCTGATTTTGATAAGTATAAGGGAAAATTGGCTGGAAAGATAGTCATATATGATACCAAATCAACTACGCTTGCCGGGGGAACAAGACCTGATCTGACAAGGTATACTGACGAGGAACTTGATAAAATGGAAAAGGCGGTGGCCCCGCCAGCAGCACCTCGTCGTGGGCCAAATCCACAGGCGAATGCGTTTATGCGACTTCGCGCACTGCGTGCAGCTATCAGTGCCTTTTTGGTGCAGGAAAATGTCGGGCTGGTAATCAGCCAGGGCAGGGGTACCGATGGAACAGTGTTTACCAGCAACGGCGCTTCCTATGCAGATACTGCCAAAGCCGTAGCTCCTGAACTTGAAACCAGCAGTGAAGACTATTTGCGGATCCTGCGTTTGGTAAAGGCCGGTATTAAAGTGCAAATGGAGGCTGATATCAAAACACAATTTTTTACAGACGACCTGCAGGGATACGATGTAGTGGGCGAAATACCCGGAACCGACAAAAAATTAAAAGAACAGCTGGTTATTATCGGCGGTCACCTTGATTCCTGGCATGCAGCAACCGGAGCTACCGACAATGGTGCCGGCAGTGCCGTTATGCTGGAAGCTATGCGTATTTTAAAGGCTATTAATTTTAAACCGAGAAGGACGATAAGAATCTGCCTCTGGAGTTCGGAAGAACAGGGCTTGTTTGGTTCGCGGTTTTATGTACTTAACCATTTTGGTGACCCTAAAACTATGGTATTAAAACCTGATCAGGCTAAAGTTTCTGCGTATTATAACCTTGACAATGGTACAGGCAAGATTCGCGGAATTTACCTGCAGGGGGATTCGGCAGCGAGACCCGTTTTCAAACCATGGCTCGAGCAATTTAAAGATCTTGGGGCAGGAACTGTTACAATCAGCAATACCGGCGGAACCGACCACCTTTCATTTGCTGCAGTGGGTATTCCCGGATTCCAGTTCATACAAGACTCTATGGATTATGGCACCCGCACCCACCATAGCAACCAGGATACTTACGATCGCCTGAGCGAAGATGACCTGAAGCAAGCTGCAACTATTGTGGCAACTTTCGTGTTTAATACTTCGCAGCGTGATGAAATGGTACCGCGCGCTGAATTGCCTAAAGTACAGGGCACTAATTAAAAAAATACCATACAATATAAAAAAAACCTCCCCGTTTTGGAGAGGTTTTTTTCTTTTAAGGAAACTAAATTATTAGTTGCTTTTTTAAAAACTTATTTATAATTTTAGTTTAACCTACCTTGCCAATTTGATAAACGCGAAATTATATAGTAAACATGGAAATTAAGGAGTTAACCAGGGCCGAAGAACAAATAATGCAAGTGCTTTGGCAGTTAAAGAAGGGCTTTGTAAAAGACCTGATAGATGCTTTACCTGAACCCAAACCAGCCTATAATACGGTATCAACTTTTGTCAGGATCCTCGAAACCAAAGGCTTTGTCGACCATGTAGCGTTCGGTAAAAGTCACGAATATTTCCCGGTCATCAGTAAAGAACAATACCAGGGTTTTGCTACCGATAAATTACTGACCGGCTATTTTGATAACTCCGTGCAACGCATGTTCTCGTTCTTTGTAAAAAAGGAAAAGATAGATTTGAATGAAGCCGACGAGATACTGAAACTAATTGAACAACTAAAAGACAAATAATTAAATAGCAATGATCTGGTGGCAATACTTGTTATTAGTTAATCTTTACCTTGTATTGTTTTACGGGTTTTATGTCCTTTTGCTACAGTCCGAGACTTTTTTCAATCTTAACCGGGTCTATCTGGTTACCAGTTCGTTGCTTTCGTTTTTTATTCCGCTTATCCATTCGCGGTGGATAAGTACTTTATTTATTACCCAAAAAGTTCAGCAAACAATATTTGTTTATGCCAAGCCTGTAACGGTTTATCAACTTAAACCAATAGAGCAACATTATATTACACCTGGTAACGTGCTGTTGTTCATTTACGCGGCGGGTGCTGCTTTTCTTGCGCTCAGATTGGCTGGTCAGTTGATCTCGCTCAGCAAGCTCATTAATCAGCCGGAAGAATCAACGGCATTCTCGTTTTTTAAAAAGATAAGCCTGGGAAGTAAACTTGAAGGGCGCGAGATTATTGCTGAACATGAAAATGTTCATGCCAGGCAATGGCACTCAGCCGATATTATGTTGATCGAAGTTATTGCGATCATCAATTGGTTCAACCCTATAGTTTATCTATACAAGCGCGGTATAAAGCATATACACGAATATATTGCTGATAGGCTGGCGTTGTTAAATGGCACAACAAAAGCCGAATATGCCTTGCTCTTATTAAGTCAAAGCTTAAAAACACCCGCAAGTCAACTTGTAAATCCATTTTATAACCAAAGTTTGCTGAAACAGCGGATCTTGATGTTGCATAAAAGCAGGTCGAAATACCGTGCATTATTGAAGTACGGACTTTCGGCACCACTATTTATGCTGATGCTGGTACTATCTTCGGCGGCTGTTTTGAAGACCCATACCGTAAAATTTTTTAACGGCAATTCTGAAGGACTCCTGTTATCGCCGGCACTTGCTATTGAAATTAAGCCTAAACTGCAGGAAAAACAAAAGGTCCGGGAAACTGAAGAGCAATTTAACCCGGTATTTAGCGTAAATAGCAACAGACACGCGCCATTTACCCTGAAGGCAAATAGCGAACATGTAGTGGCACCCGACCCTATTTTTCTTTCGGTCGAACAGGAGCCTGAGTTTCGAGGGGGGATGCAGCAATTTTACCAATTTTTAGCAGCAAACCTGAATTACCCCGATGCCATGATCAGGCATAATATAAAGGGCAAAGTTTTTGTAACAATGACCGTTGAAAAAGACGGGTCGTTGACTGATATCAAATCACTGCGAGATATTGGATTTGGTTCGGCTGAAGAAGCTATACGTGTTCTTAAATTATCACCTCAATGGCAGCCGGGTTACCAGAATGGTCATCCGGTGCGCGTAAGGTATACATTGCCAATCCTCTTTAATCTGGTAAGTTTAAAAAACGAACCAGATAGCCTAACTAAAGTTACCTACGCTAACAATACCAGGGATTTGACGCCAGCAAATGAAAAAAATGCCGACAGGTCCGATACTTCCGGCAGAAAGATCAATATGATCAAGGCGGATGATTATGATTTTCAATCGAAAGCTTTATACTTGTTTGACGGGAAGGTTATTGACGGATTAGATGGCCTCGATCCTCAGTATATCAAATCAATTAAAGTGCTGCGCCATATTACTAAAGACAATTCCTATTATATCAGGTATGGTGTTAAAGCACTTAATGGTGTGATACTGATTGAGTCTAAAAAAGCTGGAGAATTCAAATAATAACCGGGTATTTTTTTCAAATTTTATTTCACAAGTTACCTATCCTCATTTTTTATGAATTGGAAAATTATTTTTCAACTGTCTGTATTTGGATTGATTATGGCATTTGGTACCATTTCGTTGATACCAGAGCAATTCGAATTTGTTTTTTGGTTGGTGATATTTGCTTTTTGTGGTTATGTAATCGCCCGGGCATCGCGCAGGAGATTTTTTCTTCACGGATTCTGTATCAGCCTGGTAAACAGCATATGGTTAACATTGGTCCATATTTTGTTCTACACCAGTTATGCGGCACACCATCCTCAGGTAATTAAAGCCGTTGAAGCACTGCCAATGGCAAATCATCCCAGGCTATTGATGGTTTTAATGGCACCAATTTATGGTTGTATATTCGGTCTTATTTTAGGGTTGTTCTCTTTTATTGCTTCTAAGATTGTTAAAAGTAAGATAGCGAAGTAAACGGTTTTGGCTTCAGAATCTGTAATAATTCACAAAGCATGTTAATTGCTTTGTAAACATTCAGAATAAAACTTAATTTAGCGCCATAAAATTTGCTTGTATATGAAACCCTTTATCCCCACCAAAGTTTACGGTTTTTTAAACTACGTAGTGGCATTGACAATGATAGGATCGCCCTGGCTGTTTGGATTTAAAGACCAGCAGGGAGTCTCGTTTTTATTGCCGCTTTATTTGGGGTGGCTGCAATTAATCATGGCCATATTCAGTAAGCACGAATGGGGCTTTATCAAGATATTCCCTGTATCGATGCATGCTTTTATCGATGTAATAGCCGGATCATTTTTATTTGCTACGCCATTTTTGTACGCATATACTGATAAAATATTTATACCTCAACTGGCATTTGGTTTAATTTTAACCCTGCTGGGCGTATTTGTTGAAGGCTCTCCTTTAACAAGCGAACCTACCCATATATTTAAAGATGGTTTGATTCAAGATATCAGCGATGTTGATGAGCCTTTGTCGCACTAGAGAAAAATAGAATTTTAAATAAAGGCCCCGTTATGGGGCCTTTTCTTTTATTTAAGGATTTTTTAAAATAGCATTTCTTCTGGTGGGGTCACTCCTTTTAATCTCAGGTAAACTACTGTTTGCCCCCGGTGATGTGTTTGGTGCTCGAAAGCCTTGTTTAATATAACCGTCTTCGATAAGTCCCTGCCGGCGAATTTAATCACCTCCGTCAATTGTTCGTTGGTCATACCCTGAATCGTGTTGATCACAAAATCATAACTATCCAATACTGCTTTAATCGTACTTTCTTTGGTTTGGGCTACAGTTTTTTCATCCGGATTTTTTCCCAGAGGGTTTGGTTTGCCACTTGCAGCAGCGGCGAAAGTATAATTTGCGTCAGCCAAATGGAGCATCTGTGCAGCAAAAGTTCGCATTTCCGGTGTCGGCTTAAAACCATAGCCATTGTCGGGCATCGCATCCAGGTATGACTTGGTATAGTTCTTCGCCCGGCGCCAATCGGTTAAGAGTTGATCTTTACTTTGGGCATTGGCGATGGTAAAAGTGCTTGCCACCAGCATAAAAAATAAGACTAAATGCTTCATGATCATCGTTTTTTGGTTTGTGATTATGCCAACTAAGTTAAATAGAAATGCATCAATCCAAGCCTTTAAAAACAAAAAAGCCCTACCCCCAAAAGGGTAGGACTCGCACACATTAACCATTATAAAACTGAACAGAAACGTCAATCTATCGGTTAGTTATCTTCAAAGGGTCAAGGGCAAGCCCCGTTGCCTCATCAAGAACATCCCATTGAATTACCACAGTTTAAGCATTTGTAACAGGTGCCTGAACGAACGGTGGTATGACCGCAAACGTTACATGATGGGGCATCACTTTGAACGCCCATGCTCAGGTCCAGACTCATACTTTTTTTACTGTTGGTACTGCCGGTATCTGCAGATACCGTTTTAGCTGGCTGGTAAACATTAGTTTCATCGGTGTTAATGTCTTCGTCAGCCATTTGCGGGTTTCCGGTAATAACCTTTTGCTCGGTGATTACATGAACCAGGTCGCTGCGGTCAAGGTATTCATAACCCAGCATCCTGAAAATATAATCAATGATCGAAGTCGCACTCTTGATATTTGCATGACCGATCACCATACCTGCAGGTTCAAAGCGGGTGAAAGTGAATTTCTCAACATATTCTTCCAAAGGAACGCCGTATTGTAAACCAACGGAAACCGCGATGGCGAAACAGTTCATCAACGAACGGAAGGTTGCACCTTCTTTGTGCATATCAACGAAGATCTCACCCAAAGTACCGTCTTCATACTCGCCCGTGCGCACAAATACGGTTTGCCCGTCGATGCTTGCCTTTTGAGTATAACCGCGACGCTTGTATGGCAGGCTCTTCTTCTGCACTACGCGTGATAATTGGCGCATGAAGTTGGTATCTTTTGATTTCTCCATAATAGCTATGGCAGCCTCCAATACCTGTTCGGGAGTCAGATCGCTTAATTTAACATTAGCGGCCTCACCCAAAACTTCTTCAACTGTTTCCAGTTTGTCTTCGGCATCTTCTTTCTTGTCTGATTTTGTCGACAATGGTTGCGATAATTTACAACCATCACGGTAAAGTGCGTTAGCTTTTAACCCAAGTTTCCATGAAAGTTCGTAGCAATCTTTTATTTCCTCAACCTTAGCCTCATTAGGCAGGTTAATGGTTTTGGATATGGCACCCGATAGGAAAGGCTGTGCCGCTGCCATCATTTTGATATGGCCATGGGCGTGGATATAACGTTCGCCTGTTGCACCACATTTGTTGGCACAATCAAAAATTGGATAATGTTCTTTTTTCAGGAACGGAGCACCTTCAATGGTCATGGTACCACAAACAAATTCGTTTGCTTCGGCTATTTGTTTCCTGGTAAACCCTAATCCACGAAGCAAGTTAAAGTCGGGTGCATTATACTGTTCAGGAGTAAAACCAATACGTTTTAATACATCCTCGCCAAGCGTCCAAACGTTGAATGCAAAGCCGATCTCGAAGGCCGATACAACAGCCTTGTCCAATTTTTCCAGATCTGATTCAGTTAGTCCCTTAGCAATCAGGCTGTCAATATTAATATGTGGTGAATTTTGTAAACTGGCAGCACCTTTTGCATAGTTGACGATCGTTGTGATCTCGTGCTCCTGGTAACCCAGGTTTTGTAAGGCCTCGGGCACTGCCTGGTTAATGATTTTAAAGTAACCACCACCTGATAGTTTTTTGAATTTAACCAAAGCAAAATCAGGCTCAATACCTGTAGTATCGCAATCCATTACCAAACCGATAGTTCCGGTTGGAGCTATTACAGTGGTTTGGGCATTACGGTAACCATATTGTTCGCCCATTTCAACTGCTTTATCCCAGGCATTGCATGCAGCTGAAAGCAAATAATCAGGGCAGTATTTTGGGTTGATTCCCGGTGGCAATATTTCCAGGCCTTCGTAATTTTCGGTTGAGTTATATGCGGCATAGCGGTGGTTACGCATAACCCGCAGCATATGTTTTTTATTATCCTCGTAACGACGGAAAGTGCCTAGTTCGCGGGCCATTTCGGCCGAAGTTGCATAAGCTGTGCCGGTCATAATAGCAGTGATAGCACCACCAATTGCACGTGCCTTGTCGCTATCATAAGGAATGCCATTTACCATCAGGGCCGAACCAAGGTTTGCATAGCCTAAACCAAGCGTACGGTAGTCATATGAAAGTTGGGCAACTTCTTTAGACGGGAACTGTGCCATCAATACCGAAATTTCTAAAACGATGGTCCAGATACGGCAGGCGTGTTCAAATCCCTTTACATCAAAAACACGGGTTTGTTTATCAAAGAAATGTGCCAGGTTGATAGATGCAAGGTTACAAGCAGTATTATCCAGGAACATATATTCGGAGCATGGGTTAGATGCGTTGATACGACCACCTTCAGGGCAGGTATGCCATTCGTTGATGGTAGAATCGTATTGTACACCGGGATCGGCACAAGCCCAGGCTGCAAAAGCCACATCGTCCCAAAGTTTTTGAGATGATATAGACTTAACTGTTTTGCCATTCATACGGCCTTTCAATTCCCATTCCTTGCCTGAATTTAAGGCATGGAAAAATTCGTTAGGGATACGCACCGAGTTATTTGAATTTTGCCCAGATACTGTACGATAGGCTTCACCTTCGTAATCTGAAGAATAGCCTGCTGCAATCAGCGCGGCAACTTTCTTTTCTTCTTCAACTTTCCAGTTTACAAAACCTTCAATTTCGGGGTGGTCCAGGTCAAGACAAACCATTTTAGCCGCCCTGCGGGTAGTACCGCCCGATTTGATGGCACCAGCTGCGCGGTCGCCAATCTTCAGGAACGACATCAGGCCCGATGAATAACCACCACCCGACAATTTTTCGTTTTCTCCGCGGATTTTTGAGAAGTTAGTACCTACCCCTGAACCATATTTAAATATACGTGCTTCACGAACCCATAGATCCATAATGCCGCCTTCGTTCACCAGGTCGTCCTCAACCGACAAGATGAAACAAGCATGCGGCTGCGGACGCTCGTAAGCCGAGGTAGATTTGCTTAATACTTCGCTAACAGGGTCAACATAATAATGCCCCTGCGGCTTTCCTGTAATGCCATAGGAGGTATGCAGTCCGGTGTTGAACCATTGTGGAGAATTAGGGGCTGCTAACTGACCAACAATGGTATAAACGATCTCGTCATAAAAAATTTCTGCATCCTTAGCCGATGCGAAATAGCCATAACGCATACCCCAGTCTTTCCAGCAATTGCCCATGCGGTGAGCCACTTGCTTAATGCTTTTTTCAGAACCAGTAGAGCCGTCGGGTTGCGGAACACCGGCTTTACGGAAATATTTTTGGGCGAGAATGTCCGTTGCAACCTGCGACCATGAAGCCGGTACTTCTACATCCTTCATTTCAAATACGGCATCACCCGAAGGGTTGCGTATTACTGATGAACGTCTCTCATAATTGAAGAGATCGTATACATTCTTTCCGTCTTTGCTGAAGTGTCTCTGCACTTCCAGTCCTTTTCCGCCGGCACCGGCCATTTTTTTTGAGGAGTTCTTGCCCATTGTTATGTATCTATTATGTTATTATAGCGTTAAAAAATCCTTAGGGGTTTTTAATCAAATTTATTATTCATTATCACCCGATTCAATTTGCTTTTTTCCACATCATGTGGAGTCAGTGCTCATTATTATTAATTGTTCGGTTTAAATAACTGTTTTACAAGCTATTGTGGCTGTGGAAAACTAAAAAATGAAAAAATAAGCCAATGTTTTCGCTTAAATTTGCTATGTTTTTCAGCTTATACTTAAATGATATTTAAAGCAGGTATTTGGACACAAAAATTAACTTGTTAATTAAAAATTTTAGAAATAATTAAACCATTTTGGCGTTGAAAGCTCATATAATAAATAACCAAATAGTACGGACATGAAGTTAGTAGGAATTTACTGGGATTATTATTTTACCCGTCGCAGCCGTTTGATCAAAAAAGCGTGTAAGGCAAGGGTGTATTAAAGGGAGTTTTTGTTGTAGTTGTTGTATGTAAATCGTCAGCTGAAAGTGGACCGATAGGGTGCTAAGCTTGTGGAGTGTTTCCAAAGATTAATTAACTTTAAGACAATGGAAACCAAGAAGAAA
>CAIPPO010000024.1 GCA_903866915.1 uncultured Mucilaginibacter sp.
CTGACGGGCAGTTTACCACTTGTTTAAATATCGCCTCAGTTTCAGCTGCATGTATATTGATCCATGGTTTTATTCTTGGATTGAATACCCGTGGCAGCCCCTTTACGCAGTTGGCCGAATGGATACATAAATGAGGTTGCCAATGTATGGTAATCTCTCCGTTATCGTATTTCTTGCTAATGTCTTCCATAAGCTCTAAATTACAACTTTGTTGGACGTTGTGCAAGGCTGAGTGTGCCTGGCGTGTTGAAAGACGAAAGGTATCCCAATAGCTATCGGGAGGCTAAAGACAAAAAGGGCATAATTTTAACATTACAACGTTCCAACATTACAACCAAAAAAGAAAAATGGCCAAATTCACGGTAGACCCTAATATCGCGACAGCAAAAACCCTGCATGCTGATTTTTATACCAGTAGCGAGATATTCGAGGAGAGTCGCGAGAAAATATTTGCCTCATCCTGGCAATTTATAGGTAATACCGAATTAGTTAACGAACCTTGCGAAGTTTATCCTTTCACTTTGCTACCCGGTTATTTGGATGAACCTTTGCTGCTGACGCAGGACAAGAAAGGTAAATTGAACCTGCTATCCAATGTTTGCACCCACCGTGGAAATATTGTGGCCGAAGCCCCCTGTAAAGCAAATAACCTGCGTTGCCGTTACCATGGACGGTTATTTGGTCTGGATGGAAAATTTGCTTCGATGCCCGAATTTAAAGAAGTAGAAAATTTCCCCTCAAAAGACGACGACTTGCCTGCGCTGCCGCTATTCAAATGGAGTAAATGGCTATTTACTTCAGTAAACCCTTCTTTCAAACCCGAATTGTTTTTTAAAGATATGATCGATCGTGTCAGTTGGCTGCCGCTCGATCAGTATAAATACTACCCGGATTTATCGCGAACCTTCCATGTAAAAGCCAACTGGGCACTTTATTGCGAAAACTACCTCGAAGGCTTTCATATTCCGTTTGTACACGCGGGACTCAACGCTGTTATTGATTTTGGCGAATATGCCACCGAATTATTTTTCCCTTATTCGAACTTGCAGTTAGGTTTGGCCAGGAATAACGAAAATTGCTTTGATCTGCCGGAAACCTCGCCCGATTATGGCAAGCCGGTAGCGGCTTATTATTTCTGGGTATTCCCTAATATGATGTTTAATTTTTATCCCTGGGGATTGTCTGTCAATGTAGTAGAGCCTGTATCGCCGGGTGAATGTACTGTTAGGTTTATCGCCTATGTCCTGGACGAAAGCAAACTCGAAAAGGGTGCCGGCTCAGGATTGGATAAAGTGGAAGCCGAAGATGAAGAGATTGTTGAGAATGTTCAACGGGGCATCCGTTCCCGATTTTACCAGCATGGGCGTTACTCCGTAAACCGGGAGCAGGGTACTCACCATTTCCACCGTATTTTAGCCGAATTCATCAATCAATAATATGGCCCAGCTCGAACGCAAACTGGGCCTTTGGGCCGCGGTATCCATTGTGATAGGCTCTGTTATTGGCAGCAGCATATTCATGAAACCTGCTACCATGGCTTCGCAATTGAGTTCGCCATTGCTATTATTGGCCGTTTGGGTGGTAGCCGGCGTAGTATCCCTTTTTGGCAGCATGATCAACGCCGAAGTTGGAACGGCCATTCCGGAAACCGGCTCAACACCGGTGTCGCTGAAAGGCGCGCTGGCGACGGCGGTGTCGGATACGCCGATTGCGACCTTGGGCGGCAATTACGGCGGCAC
>CAIPPO010000025.1 GCA_903866915.1 uncultured Mucilaginibacter sp.
ATTTATGGTGACCGCCGTCATTTTTATTTGCAGAACATTTCCTGAATTTTAGAGCGACCAGGTTTGAGAATAGAATATGGGTACGATATTATTGTTTAATGATGATTCAGATGAAGCTATAAATGCTGGGGAATTCGCTGTTTCTGTGGCAAACAAAGTACGTGCTGACCTGCTGATCTTAAACCTCTGTAAAAAGCTTAGCAGATTGGATGTTAACTGTCTCCAAAAGGAAAATGCATTTCAGGCAAAAGCAAACCAAACTTCAAAAGTAAAAATACAACATATCGATGCCTCAGCATTTACAGAGAAAGATATTTGCAAATTGGTTATCGAAAAGCATATCTGGTTGATGGTTAAGGGTATCGAAAAAAAGGTAACTCACGATATATTAACTGGTATTGACGTGCAGGCTGTTCTTAACCACGTTGCCTGCCCTTTGCTGCTTATACCAGATGGCTATAAAAAAAGAAGTTTCGAAAACATTACCTATGCTGTCGATATGCGGTATTGCCGCGCCGCAGTTTTGAAATTTCTGACTGATCTGTCAGTATTGTATAATGCAAACCTGATGGTTGAGCACTTTTCGGCCAAAGGTTTACCACACCTGAGCGACAGTTTTGCCCGCGATCTGTTCGAACAGGAGATCATGAAAAAAATAAAGCACGAAAAAGTTTATTTTAACAATTTTAAAGAACGAAATTTAGACATCGCAGTCGACGTGATGATCAATGATCTTCATGCTGATCTATTGGCTTTGGTCAATCACCGGTATCATTTCAGCGAATTGTTTGGCAGTAACATTAAAAATGTTTTACCCGACCACATTGCTGTGCCTGTGATCATTTTTCCGATGTAAATTTAATTTCGAGCTTTTGAAAACAAACATCCAACCGTCTGATCTTGACAATTTTTGGAGCTTCGCAAAAGAAGATATCTTTAAAAAGCTTTCAACTGATGATTATGGCTTAAGCAGTCAGGAGGCCTCAGCCCGTCTCAATACGTTTGGACCAAATACCATTAAATCAAAAAAGCACACTTCCGCGGTGCTCCTGTTTTTAACCCAGTTTAAAAGTCCAATTACCATTCTGTTGATCGTTGCAGCGGTATTATCCGCTGGTTTGAACGATCTTACTGATGCAATCATCATTTTAATTATAGTATTGGTCAGCAGTAGTCTTAGCTTTTGGCAGGAGTACAGTGCTGCAAATGCCGTTGAAGAGCTTTTAAAACTCGTTCGCCTGAATTGTACGGTTCAAAGAGATGGAAAAAAGCAGGAGGTATCGTTGGAATCAGTTGTGCCCGGCGACCTGGTATACCTGGCAGCGGGAGATATAATACCCGGTGATGGCCTGCTCATTGATTCACAGGATCTGTTTGTAGACGAAGCCGCTTTTACCGGTGAAACCTACCCGGTTGAAAAGCAAACAGGTATAGTTGATATTGCAACGCCGCTAAATAAACGTTCGAATACCTTGTATATGGGTTCGCATGTGATCAGCGGGAAAGCTTCGGCGATCATAGTTAAGACCGGACAGGAAACCGAATTTGGTAAAATTTCGGCGGGATTGCAAGTTACTTCACCCGAGACCGACTTTGAACGAGGTATTCGGCGATTTGGCTATCTGCTGATGGAAGTTACCCTGGTATTGGTTATCATCATTTTTGCACTTAATGTTTACCTGCATAAACCAGTACTCGATTCGTTTTTGTTTTCGCTGGCGCTCGCTGTCGGACTTACACCACAACTGCTGCCTGCTATTATCAGTGTAAACCTATCGACAGGTGCCCGCAGGATGGCAAAAAAGCAGGTTATCGTTAAGCGTTTATCGTCCATCGAAAACTTCGGCAGTATGAATATACTTTGTTCCGATAAAACCGGAACAATAACCGAGGGCAAGGTGAAATTAAAGGATGCCTATGATACTACAGGTGTCCACAGCGATAAAACGCTGCAATACGCCTGGCTGAACGCATCACTGCAACAAGGATTTCATAACCCGATAGATGAAGCGATCAGAAGCTCATTTAACGATACAGCAAGCCGATTTAAGTTAATTTCTGAAATACCTTATGATTTTATCCGTAAGCGTCTGACGGTATTTGTTACCGACGGAAAAGAGAACATGGCTATCACTAAAGGAGCCTTGAATGTAGTACTTGACATTTGCGATCAGGCCGAAACAAAAGACGGCACTGTCGACATTACCACAATTCGCAAACAATTGACCGAACAATACCAAAAGCTCAGCGATGAAGGTTTCCGAACCTTAGGTGTAGCTTATAAGAAAATTGATTCTGGCGGAAGTTTTTCGCGTAATGATGAGCAAAAGATGGTGTTTTTAGGTTTTATAGCGCTTTTCGATCCGCCTAAACCGAATGCTGCCGAAACTATCGCCAGGCTGAATGAATTGGGGGTTAGCCTCAAGGTTATTACCGGTGATAACGCCCTGGTAGCAAAAAGTCTGGCATTACAGGTTGGCTTAAAAGAAGCCAAAATTTTAACAGGGACTGAGCTTTTGAAATTGACCGACAGTGCATTGCTGCATCGTGCGCCAATTACAGATATTTTTGCCGAAGTTGAGCCTAATCAGAAAGAGCGTATCATTTTTATTTTAAAAAAGGCCGGTTACGTGGTGGGGTTTATGGGTGATGGCATCAATGACGCGCCAGCTTTGCATATGGCCGATGTAGGTATTTCGGTGGATTCTGCGGTTGACGTAGCCAAAGAAGCGGCCGATATTGTACTGCTTAGCCAAAGTCTGGATGTTTTGGTCGATGGTATCATAGAAGGTCGCAAAACCTTTACCAATACCATGAAATACATTTTCATGGCAACAAGCGCTAATTTTGGCAATATGTTCAGTATGGCTGGCGCATCTGTGATCATGCCCTTTTTACCACTATTGCCAAAGCAAATATTACTGACAAACCTGCTGACCGATTTCCCTGAAATGGCGATTGCTACCGATAGGGTAGATGACATCAATATCAAGTCGCCGCAAAAGTGGGATATGCGTTTCATTCGTCGGTTTATGATATTGTTTGGATTACTCAGTTCGGTGTTTGACTATCTGACATTTGGCGTACTGATATTTTTCATGCATGCCAAAGAAAAAACCTTTCAAACCGGTTGGTTTACTGAATCGGTGATCTCGGCTATATTGATCGTGCTGGTAGTACGTACCCGTCTGCCTTTTTTCAAAAGTCCGCCGGGAAAATTATTAACGGTTGCTACGCTTTCAGTACTCTTATTTGTACTTATTATACCGGTTTTACCTATCGCTACATGGCTTGGTTTTATACAACTTCCGGTGGGTTATTACGCCTGGATGTTCGCTATTGTTGTACTTTACCTGATATCGGCAGAACTGGCGAAAAGGTGGTTTTATCTAAGTATGATAAAAAGGCATAAGCGAGTATAAATTCTGCTTAGATTGTATTTAATCGTCATTCGGAGCTAAATACTACTGTTTCCCGGATATATATTCGTAATTTTAACCTATCGAAGAATCCACGCAGGATTCATGCTACTGCCAGCTGCGCAACCTTAATACTTCCTTATATGTTGCAAGCCGGTCCCCATCATATCATTGCCATTGGCGCCTCTGCAGGAGGTATGGAAGAGCTTAATACCTTTTTTGACCATACACCCCTTGATGGCGTATCCTATGTTATTATCCAGCATCTTTCTTCAGATTTTAAAAGCCGAATGGTTGAATTGCTGGCAAGGCATAGTAAACTTGTGGTAAAGGAAGCCGAAAACGGCATGTTGGTGCAGGCCAACGAAGTTTACCTTATCCCGAATGATAAGTACATGACCATCAGTGGTAATAAACTTTACTTAACCAATAAAACAAAAATAAAGGGACCGCATCTAACCATTAATACTTTCTTTAAATCACTTGCGCTCGATTATGGAAAGAAAGCGATCGGTATTATACTTTCCGGCCTTGGATCTGATGGAACCGAGGGAATTAAAGCCATAAAAAAAGCCTGTGGTATGGTGATGGCACGTACACCAGAAACTTCAGGTTTTGCCAGTATGCCATCTCATGCAGTTGCTACAGGTTTGATTGATTTTATACTTGAACCTGCGCAGATGCCGGTGGCTATTGAGGACTATATCAGGTATGGTATAGATGTTTCGACCGAAGATGACGGAAAAGCGATCAAAGCAATCATCGAACTGATCAGGACCAATTCGCCGCTTGATTTCTCCGACTATAAAATGCCTACCATTACCAGGAGAACTAAGCGCAGGGCATTAGCTGCCAACTTTAGTTCTCTTAGCCATTACTTTGAATACCTTAAAAAGAATCCCGGGGAAGTTGAATTACTTGCCAAAGAATTTCTGATCAGTGTAACTTCATTTTTCAGGGATAAGCAGGCTTTTGATATCATCAATAAAGAAGTGATCCCCAACCTGATCAAAAACCTGACACCGGGTGAAGAACTGAAAATTTGGGTAGCAGGATGCGCAACCGGCGAAGAGGTTTACTCTTTGGGTATATTGGTGGCCGAACACCTGGTAGGTGAATATGAAGATATAATAGTTAAGATATTCGCCACAGATGTTGATGTGGCAGCTTTATCATTGGCTGGTAAGGGTGTTTATAATGCCGGCATCAAAAAGGATGTTTCATCTGAACGACTCGGTAAATATTTTTTAAAAGAAGGAGCTAATTATAGGGTCAATCCGCTGATTCGGAAAATGGTGATTTTCGCCCAGCACGACCTGGTGAAAAATCCGCCCTATTGCAATATGCATCTGATCAGTTGCCGCAACCTGTTGATCTACATGGCTCCGGTTTTGCAAAAGAAAGTTTTCTCGATGTTATTGTTTGGATTGAAAAAGGATGGCTACCTGTTTTTGGGCCCCAGCGAAAATCCAATGACCATCATTAAAAACTTGAAATTGATCAATTCCAAGTGGAAGATTTATCAAAACCTGGTCGCTAAACGAAGCATTAGTTTTGATACTTTTAGTTTACCAGATTATTTAGATGTAAAACAGGTTTTGCCTGCACCGATGACTGATACTATTGGCAAAAGCAATAACGAGTTGTTATTAGACGCAATGTTCAGTAGTGTAACGGCTGACCTTGACTTTTTATCGCTATGTGTCGACGAGAATAACATGGTAGTCAAGTCATTTGGCGATACTAAAAAGTTTCTTTTGCGAAAACACTTTACCTCCTGCCTGACCGATCTTTTGCCGAAACCTTTAGAGGTAGCTTATAGTTCGCTCAGTAAAAGTGCACACAAAACCGGGCGTAAGTACAGTGTTGAAGGTATCAGGGTTATTTCGGGTCGCAGCCATTTCCAGGTAAATATGGTTGTAAAGCCATTTGAATCAAAAAAGGAACCCCATAAAATGCTGATGGTGACGCTAAGTGAAACCAAATATCACGATGATGCGAGCGCGCTTGAAAGCAAATACGATCCGAAGGTTTACCAGGATCAGTACACGCATAATCTGGAAGATGAGGTTAAGGAGCTGAAAGACAAGCTGAATTCGGCTTACGAAAAACTGGATGCAACAAACGAAAATATGCAGTCGTTCAATGAAGAGTTGGTTTCTGCTAATGAAGAGATGCAGAGTACTAACGAAGAAATGCAATCTGTTAATGAGGAACTCCATACTATCAATTCAGAATACCAATCGAAAAATAAAGAGTTACTGGAAACCAATGACGACCTGAATAATTACTTCAGGAGTAATGTAAACGGCCAGTTATTTGTAGATAATAACATGTTGCTGATGAAATTTTCGCCCGGGGCAGTTAAACAAATCAACCTGCTGCCAACTGATATTGGACGACCTTTGAGTAATATATCAACCAATATAAAATTTGAAACTATTATATCTGACATTACCAGAGTATTAGCTGAAGGAGGGGTGATCACCAAAGAAATTGAAACTAATAACGGCGAATGGTACCAGGTAATGACTATGCCGTATGTCCAACAGCTGGACAACAAGAGAACCGGCGCGATCATTACTTTCAATAATATCTCCAATTTAAAGAAGGCGCAGCGGGAACTTGATTCAAGCAGCCAATTGTTAGCTATGGCCATTGAAGCCGGGGAGATGGGCACCTGGTCGATCAACGTAACGACACGTGAATTTACACCTTCGATCAGGTTAAAAGAGCTGTTTGGTTTAGATGCAGAAGCAACAATGAATTTCGCTTCTGCACTATCACAGGTAGAAGAAAGTTACCAATCGATGGTAAATGAAGCTTTAGAAGCAACTATTCGAAGCGGGAATAAGCTGGACATTGAATATCCGATAAAAAGTTTAAACGATGGTAAAATTAAATGGGTTAGGGCAGTAGGAAATCTATCGCATAACAAGAGAAATAAACCCGGTTATCTGACGGGCGTCTTGCTGGATATTACTATACATAAATTGGATGAGCTAAGGAAAAACGACTTTATAGCGATGGTGAGTCACGAATTAAGGACACCGCTAACGTCGCTTCAGGCAAATATTCAGATGCAGGCTATGAAAGCAAAGAAAGCAGAAGATGTTTTTGCCGTAACCTACCTTGAAAAAGCTAACCTCCAGGTGAAAAAAATAGGTGCCATCATCAATGGCTTTTTAAATGTTTCGAGCTTTGAAGCAGGCAAAATATACCTTACTGCGCAAACGTTCGAGATCAACGAATTACTGCTCGAGGTAATTGAAGAAGTTTTGGCAACAAATACCAGTCATCCTATAATACTGCTTCCTGCGCCAAAAATAATTATCACAGCTGATAGGGACAAAATAGCCCAGGTAGTTTATAATTTTTTAAGTAATGCAGTCAAATATTCTCCAAAAGGCGGCCAAATAGAGTTAGCAAGTAAAAAAGTAAAAAATACTGTACAAGTAAGCGTAAAGGATAAGGGTATGGGTATAAGTCTGCCAGATCAGGCACGGCTTTTTGATCGATATTACCGGGTTGAAAACTTAAATACCGCGAAAATTGCCGGTTTCGGTTTGGGTCTCTACCTTTCCTATGAGATCATCAAGCGGCATAATGGTAAAATTTGGGTTGAAAGCGAGCCCGGGGAAGGATCTACCTTCAATTTCAGTATTCCGCTTAGTAGCTGATAAAATTCCATCAATATTAATTTTATTGGCTTTCAGGGTATTGCCCCGACGGCTTGGCCTGCCATTGTTAAACGCTCATACAGGATGGTGTCTACCTGGTATAAACCGTTTTTTTGGGTAGATATACAGATTATTTGAGGTGTGAATCATGTAACTTAATATGGTAATTACATAACAAGTTGCCTTCGGAATAAGGTGACTTTTGTATTGTAATAAATTATTAAAAAATACATCATGTTTTACTATAACTATTTCTGGGGCATGGATTTCATCTGGTGGTTCATATGGATCGTAATCCTTATTTGGATATTTGCCACCCCATACGATATTCCCTTCCAGCGAAACAAGCGTATGACAGCTTTGGACGTATTGCAGCGACGTTTCGCCTCAGGTGAAATTGGACCTGAAGAATACGAGGATCGTAAGAAAATCATCGCGACCGATCTCATCAAACATGC
>CAIPPO010000026.1 GCA_903866915.1 uncultured Mucilaginibacter sp.
GCGAAGAAGCAATCTCCGAACTATGCTGGAAAATTCTTTTTTTGAACACGATTTTCAGGATTAGGTTTAGATAGACAGGATTTTTTGGGTTGGCGGAAATAAGCTGTAGATTTATTTCAGGGTGAAACTGCGGATTTCAAATCCCGACTAACGCATGTTTTTTTATTATTGCTTTTTCTCACCGAACGTCATTGCGAGGAGCGACGCGTTGGGTTTGCGGTTGCCAGCGACGAAGCAATCTCCGAACTATGCTGGAAAATTCTTTTTTTGAACACGATTTTCAGGATTAGGTTTAGATAGACAGGGTTTTTTTGCCCGCTGCCACAAAGCCAGGAGGCTTGCCGCAGCAGTGCGAAAGAATAGGGCCCTGTGCGATACCTTCCCCTGTTCTGCAGAGGAAGGAGGAGGTTGGGGTTAAGACACGATCGCAGGATTTGATGGCTTGCCTGGTTCAATTCATATCTCCATAGCCGCCCGGCCAAACCGATCAAGGCTTGCCAAATTCACTCCGCCGATACCGGAACATTATCCATCGATGTCAATAAAATACAGCTCTTTGCCGGAATGTTTACCGGAAAGCCCGACTGCATATTGGCAATGTTGATGCTTTGGGGTTTTAAGCCCAGGGAGCTTCCGTCTCCATAAGCTCCGGCGGATGTTGAATAGGTATAAAGCGAAAACAAACCGCCCTGCCAGCCCGGTACGGTAACCTTTAGTTGCTTGCTGGAAACTGCCCAGTTTACTATGGCAAACGACCAATGGGCTTTGTTACCAACCATTTGTTTCAGGGCTACCATTCTTGCATCTGTATAAGGAAGCGTAACCTGGGAAATGATGCCCTGAGCCGGAAAATAACGGCATAATAACGACCAGCTGTAAAACCAGGGCCGCAAATTGTTTCCTGTACTTTGACCGCTAATGTTCCACATCCCGGAGTCTTTGCTATAATCAAAGCCACCCAGGTTCCAGGCAAGCGACCCGGATTGCCCTGATGCAGCCACCTGTATACCATAGTCAAATGCAAGCATGCCATATATTGCTGTGGTTGGGTTTAAGGCCGCAGAGGGTGTATATTTATACCAATAGTCGAGTGAGTCGGCATTGCAAAAACCGCTTTCGCTGAGAAAGACCGGTTTAACGCCGGGATCTGCAGCCTTAACGGCGCTGAGAATTTGTTTAAAAGCATTTTGCAGGTTACCGCTTGTTGCCTCGGTACTGCCGGCGTTAAGATAATAATGATGATCGTACCCTTGCAGGTCGGCCCCGTTACTAAATGCTGCGAGTTTGGTCCAATCATCCCATGAATCGGCGCCACACAATATCGAAGTTGGCAAACCTGAAGCGTGGAATCCGCTATAAGTATTGTGCATCATTTGCGACCATTCACTGAATGCCATACCCGTACCTTTCGGTTCGTTTGTGGGCGTGTACCATTTAATATTGGTATAACCTTTGGTGATATAAAGCTGGGTGAACAAATCAGTTTGCAAACGCTGGAAGCTGTTTTGGCCGCTACCGGTATAATACGCCTGGTCATTATCAATATTAAGCCCCCAAAGGCCGGCCATCACAGGTATATTTTTTGATTTGTACCAATCCATAACCTGGTAGTAAGCCAGCATATGGGGACTGTTCCAATCGTAATCGCCAGCAATGCCACTCGGATTGAACCAACTTCTGTAAAGATTTATTCTTACCAAAGATGGCTTAATATAGTTGATGCGGTTGGTATCAATGGCCCAGTTGTTGGGATTCCATGCTGTTTTGTCGTTTCCAGACACATCACGGTCTATGGGATATTGGTTAAATCCAAATCCAAACCAATGGCTAGTAACCGGAGATGAAACAACAACCGTAATTTCCTGATCAGGAGTTACGGTTTTTTGTTTTTTGCAGCCCGAAAAAGTATTAACGGCTATGATGATGCATAGTATACTTTTGAAACCTGATCTTGAAAAAAGCATGTAAAACTAGTGGGTTGCGCAAAGTAGTAAATATAGTTATTTTAAGAGAATTGCGGCAGCTGCTGATCCATGTTGGTCCGGATTGAAAACCCGGAACAGCGTATTTAACGATTCAAACGTATGCCGATACGCCCTCAGCCTAACTGCAAAAATAGGTAGGTAAAACCAGCGGCCCCAGCCATGACAATGGTTAACATATTTTAGTCTAAAAACAAGATAAAAAACTAATAATCAAGTATATAAAATTAAATCACTCTGGCTTTTGTTAACCATGTTAACCCCAAAAACAGCATGTATATGGGTTTTGGGGCTTTAAATGTGGTATAAATGGGATAGCCCTTTTTGGCAGCCGGTGGCTATAATTCCGAAAAATCTATAACTTAGGCTGTCTTACAAACTTTGTCTCGGTGTTAGTTAAAACTTTTGGGAGCGCGGTCTACGGAATCCAGGCCATCACGATAACGATAGAAGTAAACCTGAGTGGTGGTAAGCCGGCATATTTTATTGTAGGCTTGCCCGATAATGCCGTTCGCGAATCATTGCAGCGTGTGGAAGCGGCACTGCAAACCAATAATTTCAGGATGCCCAGGCAGAAGATCGTGGTCAACCTGGCACCGGCAGATATCCGCAAGGAAGGCTCGGCCTACGACCTGGCCATCGCCACTGCCATTTTAGCCAGCTCGGGTCAGATAGAAGCGGAAAATCTGGAGAAATATATCATCATGGGCGAGCTGTCATTAGACGGCGGGCTTCAGCCGATAAAAGGCGCCCTGCCCATCGCTATACAAGCACGCAAGGAAGGGTTTAAAGGGTTTATCCTGCCCAAGCAAAACGCCCGGGAAGCCGCTATTGTTAACGATATTGAAGTTTATGGTGTTGAAAGTATTACAGAGGTGGCCCGTTTCTTTAACGGCGAAACCCAGCTGCAGCAGGTGATCGTCAATACCCGCGAAGAGTTCTACAACAGCCTGAGTGATTATGAGAGCGACTTCAGCGATGTGAAGGGTCAGGAAAATATTAAACGCGCGCTGGAGATAGCCGCAGCGGGTGGTCATAATGTGATACTGATCGGTCCACCGGGCGCTGGTAAAACTATGCTGGCGCGAAGGCTGCCGTCTATATTGCCACCCTTAACGCTATACGAATCTTTAGAGACCACCAAGATACATTCTGTTGCCGGCAAGCTGGCTACCGCGGATGCGTTGGTAACCCGCAGGCCATTCCGTTCGCCGCACCATACAATCAGCGATGTGGCGCTGGTGGGCGGCGGTAGCAACCCCCAGCCGGGCGAAATATCCCTGGCACATAACGGCGTACTTTTTCTGGATGAACTGCCCGAATTCAAGCGCAGCGTGTTGGAGGTGATGCGACAGCCGCTGGAGGAGCGGAGAATCACCGTGTCGCGGGCAAAATTTTCGGTCGATTACCCGGCCAATGTAATGCTGATAGCGAGTATGAATCCATGCCCCTGCGGCTACTATAATCATCCCGAAAAGGAATGCACCTGCCCGCCGGGAACAGTACAGAAATACCTGGCCAAAATATCCGGACCATTATTGGATCGTATCGACCTGCACGTAGAGGTAACGCCGGTCAATTTTTCCGAACTATCATCCGAACGACTGGCCGAACAAAGTGAAGCAATACGGGAGCGGGTGATCGTGGCCCGCGAGCGGCAAACCGAACGTTTCGGCAACAAGCCTGAACTACATGCCAACGCGCAGATGAGTCCGCAAATGGTGAGGGATATCTGCAGGATCAATACCGCCGGGCAAACACTGCTCAAGAAAGCGATGGAAAAACTGGGCCTCAGCGCCCGTGCTTACGACCGTATTTTGAAAGTCTCCCGCACAATAGCCGACCTTGCCGGCAGCGAAGACATTAAACTGGAGCACTTGGCCGAGGCCATACATTTCAGAAGCTTGGATAGGGAAGGTTGGGCAGGATGAGGTTTACGTTAGCTTTGGTAACGCCGGCTATTGGGTAAGTGCAAGTGATGCATAATTGGGTTGTTTGCGCATACATTCAAAAATTCCGTTTTTTATTAATTAAAAATAATCCAAAACTTTTGCGTCAATTGCGTGTATATCATAAATCACACTAAGCTTTTAATGGAGCGGACCCAAAACCGAAAGATCATCATTTTTGATGATGACGAGGATATATTATCCATTTGCGCCTACCTGTTGGAAGAACAGGGTTGGGAAGTTTTTACGTATACCGATTGCAACAACGTTACAGAACGTGTTGCCGAAATAGAGCCCGGTGTAATTTTGATGGATAACAGAATACCCGATGAAGGTGGTATTGAAGCTACCAGGAAGCTAAAAAAATCTGATGCGCTGCAGCATATTCCGGTCGTGTACTTTTCAGCCGATAGTGATATCAAATCGCTGGCTGCATATGCTGGTGCCGAAGCTTTCCTGGCCAAACCCTTTGATCTTGGCGACCTGGAGACCATTATAGACAGTGTCATTTCAAAAGCTTCTTAGTTTAGTCTGCTCCCGGAGGACCACCGCCAGGGCGTCTTCCGCCACCTCCGCCATCACCCCTGTTGCCGCGATCGAAATTCTGGGTTGGGGCCTTACCAGCAAATTTTTGCAGCCGCAGCGTAAAGGTTGCCAGGTAGTAACGCGAAAGCCTGTTAGTATTGGTTTCGGTAAATGAACTTGCCGTGGTTGACGACGAAAAACCGGTGTTCTGGTTAAACAAGTCGAATGCTGAAAGCCGGATAGTAGCCTGGTTATGTTTCAGGAACCGACGCTCGAGGTAAACATTCAGGATATTAGGGTTAGTTATCTTTACGACCGAACTGTAACCGTAATTGATCGCTTTGCCATAATCGTAGCTAAACGTCCAGTCTTTTAAAATGTATTGTTTGCCATTAAGTCCCAGGTTCCAGGTCCGGATATTAGAGGTACCATTGGTAAGCGGGTTATTTACAGAGTTACTGGTCCGGTTGATTGCGTAATTTGTAAGGAACTGCGCATCAATTACGTCTGTAATATCAACCCTGAACTGAACCTGCGGTGTAAACTGAAGGTTTTTGCCTACGTTTTTAATGGTGCTGGAAGTGTAGGTGCTGGAGTCGATATTGGTCAGATAGCCTATGTTATTAGCGTATGAAACGTTGCCCCGCAAAGACAGGGTATATTTGCGGTTATCCCAGGGTTTTGCCCAGGTAACGTTTCCATTTAGCGTATAGTAACCATCAGCATTCTGATATTTTGTCAAAATGGTATTCGAGAACCGCGGGTCGGGTGCATAGAACCGTGGGTAGGTAATTGAATTTGTTATAACGTCATTATTAACCTGTGATGCCGCAAGAGAAATAAAGAAGATATTACCGGTAGCAAAACTGAAATTATTGTAGCGTACGAGTAAATTATTTGTGAATTGCGGCTTCAGGTTCGGATTTCCCTCAACCGGATATAAAGCGTTCGAAAAATCGATTACCGGCTGCAATTGCGAAAAATTTGGTGAGCTGCTCGATCCGTTGTAATTAATCGTGAACAACTGGCTCCTTGAGAAGTTGTAGACAAATCGTGCAGTAGGTATAAAATTAAAGGTGTTGACATTGGTGGACGCCCCTGTTGAAGGCGAAAACCCGTCAAGCGTTGACGATAAAGCTGCCAGACCGAGCGTAAAGTTGTATTTCTTCTGAACTTCCCGGAAATTCAGACCAACCCTTTGGGTATTGAAAGTATAGTTATAATCGGTACTCAGGGCGCTATCCGGAGATAATAAATAGGCTGGATTGTTAATTTCGGCAGTATCGGTGGCCTTTATATTTACGGTCGATGAATGACTGATATTATAATTCAATTCGAGGTATGTTGTTTTACCTAAGGGTTCGATATACGATAATGTGCCGCTTATGCTATTGGTTCTGCTATGGGTATTGATCACCTGATCGGTAGGTGCGGTTGGTTGCCCGATAAGGTAATCGTAGGTAGGATTTTGATACTGATCGCTGGTAGACGAACTGAAATTAAAATTGATGCTCAAATTTCGGCGATGCCCCAGTCTGCGATTATACAGCGCAGTAATTCCATAGGTTGGTGAGTTGGAATTGCTGTTGGAGATGGAAGTATATTCCGAACTGATGGCTCCCATTCTTGAAATATTTACATTTTCATTATCATATGAATTAGTACTGGCGTGAGCATAAGTTGGCGTAATTTTCAGGTAATTGATGGTATCGGGTTTATATTCCATATTCCAGGTAAAACGGTGATTGATATTTTTATCAATCTCATTACTTTGCTGGTTATTGGTACTTGGATTTACCGGTGATAAATTTTCTTGCAGGTTTGTAGTAGTAGTGTTAGTTGTATTATCGGCAAAGCTGTAGCTGCCGTAAACAGAAAGCGCTTTACCCCATTGGTCGCGGAAGTTAGCACCAATAGAATGTGCATCAGTAAGGCCATTCTGTGAAGTCGTCAAACTACCGCTTGATACTCCTCCACCGCCACGTCCGGCATTGCCGCGACCACCGCCACCGCCACCGCCAAAACCACCACCTCCGGTGTTATTTGAACCGAAAGAAAAAGTATTAACATTGGTATTATTGATGCTGCCTAGAAGCGCCATTTGCTGGTCGCCATTGAAACGAAAGGAGTTCAAAGTTCCCAGGTATCGGTTTTGGTTCGTCTGCCCCGCTGGTAGCCCATCCTCGCCATCACCTCCTGTCGCCTGAAGCGAATAGCCATAGTTTCTGTCCTTACGGATGGTAATATTCATGATCTTGTCTGGCTCACCGGTTTTGATGCCTGTCAGGTTGGCCTGGTCCCCGTAGTCATCTATCATCTGGATATTTTCAACAATATCAGCAGGCAGGTTTTTGGTGGCACTTTGCACGTCGCCGCCCATAAAGTCCTTTCCGTTGATGCGCACCTTGGTCACCTGTTTTCCTTGTGTTGTGATATTGCCGTTTACGTCGACATCAACACCGGGTAGTTTTTTGATCAGGTCTTCCACGGGTGCATTGTCCCTAACCTTGTATGCGCTGGCTTTATATTCTACTGTATCTTCTTTCAGTACAACAGCGTTTACGCCAACAATAGTAACACCCTGCAACATGTGCGCGTCTGTTTTGAGCAGAATCGCTGGCAAAATAGCTGTCTTATTATCGCTGGTCAGCGTAAAGTGTTTGATCTGCCCTGTGTATCCGATTGAAGTTACCGTAATGGTAATTTTAGTACCATGAACTGAGCCAAAAGCAAATTTTCCATGAGCATCAGCTATAGCTACAGTACTGTCACCTTTGTCTGAAATTAATTTAAGACCTGCTCCTGGTACACCAAGTTGGGTGGAGTCGATGACGGTTCCGTCAACTTCGCGACCTGCCTGCGCACGTGCCGTAATGATCGTTAAAAAAACAAAGGACAAAGCAAGAAGGATATATCGCAAGGGGCTATTGATTTTCGACTTCATAATAAGTATGACAGATTAAGGGTACAAATGTTCAAACTATACACTTAAAATACTTATTAAACATAGTATTGTTACATGCTAAAGGGGTCTAAATCATAGTATTGTTACAAAAAAAGCCCCGCGAATATTCGCGGGGCTCGATATTATTAGCTGTCAGCTTAACAGCAACAATTAGTTTCTTAAATGTAGTGCACTTGCAACCTGGCTGTAGTTTTTGAAGTTCAGGTTCGGATTGGTCACATTTAACTGTGTAAGTGAACTGCCAGGGATTACTACGATCTTGAAGTCGAGGTTATTCTGACTAGGGCTTGCTGCTACTGTCACCTGGCCCAGGCTAACGGCATTCAGCGTGATTGATACACCGCCGTTGCTGTAAGGCAAAGGATACCAGATACCAGTTTGACCATTTGGTCTGAAATACACCAATACAAGGCCTTGATCAAGTATAGCTTGTGTGATAGCAGGTACGCCAATATTGGTTCCTGTAACAATTACAGATATATTACTTTCAACATAGGAGTTAACATTTGCATTGCCGGTAGCTCCTGTTGCACCGGTAGCACCCGTTGCTCCATTAGCACCTGTCGCGCCATTTGCGCCTGTAGCTCCAGTAGCACCGTTTGCTCCAGTAGCACCTGTCGCTCCAGTAGCACCGTTTGCTCCGGTGGCACCGTTTGCTCCAGTGGCACCGTTTGCTCCATTAGTACCGTTTGTGCCATTTGCACCTGTAGCGCCGGTTGCACCTGTTGGTCCGGTAGCGCCGGTAGCGCCATTTGCGCCGGTAGCACCTGTTGCGCCATTCGCGCCGGTAGCACCTGTAACTCCGCTGGTACCGTTAGTACCGTTGGTTCCGGTTGCACCCGTTGCACCGGTAGCACCTGTAGGGCCTGTAGGACCACCTGATGGGCCGGTAGGCCCTTGCGGACCTTGCGGACCTGTTGCTCCAGCAACTCCAGTATTACCGGTAGCACCCGTTGTACCGGTAGCTCCTACCGGGCCTGGGGTTTTGTCTTTTTTACAACCGTTGATGCTGATCAAACATGCTAAAAGCACCAGCGGTAATATGTGTCTAATTTGTCTCATATAGGGTACGTTAAATAAATTATTTAGTGCTTTCTACGTGAAGTTATAGAATAGGTTACAGTTGCATATTGAGAAATTTATTTTCTTACTATTTTAATTAGCGCGGAAAAATGCTTTTCGGGCGAAATTGCAGCTTACAAATCATATAATAATCGCTAAGAGCTTGAACTGTTATCGAACTAATCCGGATGTTTCAATAAAGGCAAATACACGTGCTTTATCTATTTCCTGAGAGGAGATATGCTTTGAGTCAGGTATAAACTGTTGGGGGGATGAGGTATTTGCGGGCAATTGCTGGCTTTATATTCGCCGCTTAAGCGTAAGAATCACATGATCGTATTTGTTATCATGATAAACTTCGATCAGCAGATTTCGCCCGTTTTTTGATCTGAACAAATTATCTATTTGTTCTAACGACATCTCGGCAATGGGTTTAAAATTAATAGCTGAAATTTCGTCACCGGGTTCTATCCCGATCTCATCTGCCGGCGAACCTGGTTCAACCCGGCTAACCATGATATGTTTAAAGTCTTCACCCGCACCATAATATTCTATGCCGCTCATATCATAATCGAAGGGCTCTTTTAAAGAGGTATTTGGCGCAAGGTATACCAGTTGCTCCTCGTAGTTAAAGGTAACGATAAATCGCTTCAACAGGCCCGTACCCAGGTTGCCATCTCTTTGTGTCGAAATATACTTTAAGGTAGTGGAATCATAATCATTCGGAAAGGAGGCGATCACATCCCTGATTTTAAATTTTCCAATGTCAATTTCGTCTATCCTGCTCAGGAAACCGGAAATAGGTCCTGCAAGGCCGACGCCAAGATTTGCCCTCACAAATTTTTGGGGAAGACCATGCTTTTTTATCATATTTTCGAGCGATACAGGGTGGCTGGCGCCGAGGTCTATAACTAGCTTATTTTGCTGAACGGTACCGTTTGGAAATAAAACCAGCGCCTGAAGATAGGGTTTCCGGTTTTCAATGGTAATAGGTATTCTTGTGCCTTGCCGGTACATTCTTTTGTCTCCGGGCCTGTATACCGTGATCGTACTGTCAGCAAAATTCAGTTTAACAGCCAGCTTACTGAAAAACTCGTAACCTAGTAACCCGTGAATGGGAATACCTAAAAACCCGGATAAATTAAAATGTTCGGTTTTTAGTATGGTTGCTACTACATCATAGCTGTCCAGGCCGGGAATATCGACCTTTAAAGGGGGAGTAATATAAGCCTCAAACTCGTCGCCATCTCCCAATCCAGCTAATTTGATCGTATGTTTACTTTGAATATCAATTGAATCCACCATTTTGGGATCCGTTACTACCAGTGTACCCACACCGGTGTCGAGAATGAAATTAAAAGGACCCTTATTGTTGATCATGAGTTTGATCACGACGAGGTTTCTGATCAGTTTAAAACGTATACTCGAAGACCGGCTTTTACCTTTAAGGTCAAAATATTGCGCTTTTGCAGTATCCGTTGGCAGGCCCGCCAGTATGACCAATACCAGGACATTTGTAAAGATCAGCCGATGAGCCAATTTCAATAACAATTTGCTTATAATTGGATTAAATAAATTTACAACTTCTCCGTTAGTTAGTTTAAGAATGAGACCAAAGCAGACAACAATAGTGTTTCTGGCATGTTTTTCACTGATATGGTGCTCCTGTTCGCAGCAGATACACAAGCGGACACTTGCCAAAATATTTGACCGTTCGACAATCTCAAACGATCATTTTACGGGTTTTGCCTTATATGATATGGATCAGCAAAAGATGATCTATGAACTTAACTCAGATAAATATTTTACCCCGGCATCTAATACCAAACTTTTTACTTTTTATACCTGCCTGCGGATACTGGGCGATTCAATACCCGCATTGAAGTATATTGTCCGTAATGATTCGCTGATTTTTTGGGGTACCGGCGATCCTTCTTTCCTGCAATCGGAACTTAAAGGCCTTAAAGGATACGATCTGCTTAAAAATGCACAC
>CAIPPO010000027.1 GCA_903866915.1 uncultured Mucilaginibacter sp.
AATACCGGTTTACATTTTGGCAATGCTTCGCGGTAACAGCTGCGTGCGCAAATTTCGAAAGATAAAGCATCCGAATCGACTGCGTGGAACGATCCGTCGAATAAACGAACCTTCATGTTCTGTAATGGATAGCCGGCCAGTACACCATTGTCCATGGCAGCCTTAAAGCCTTTTTCAACAGATGGAATAAACTCACGAGGGATTGAACCACCCGAAATTTCGTTCACAAACTGCAATCCGCTCACACCTTCGTCGGCAGGCGAAATATGCACCTGTATATCGGCAAATTTACCACGACCACCAGTTTGTTTCTTATAAGTTTCGCGGTGAGTAGAAAGACCTGTTATAGCCTCTTTATACGCAACCTGAGGAGCGCCCTGGTTAACCTCCACCTTAAACTCACGTTTCAGGCGGTCCATGATAATATCCAGGTGTAACTCGCCCATACCTGAAATTACGGTCTGACCAGTTTCTTCATCTGTATTTACACGGAAAGTTGGATCCTCTTCAGCCAGTTTACCTAAAGCCATACCCAGTTTATCTACGTCAGCCTGAGTCTTAGGTTCGATAGCCAAACCGATAACCGGTTCAGGGAAATTCATCGACTCTAAAATAATCTGGTGCTTTTCGTCGCAAAGGGTATCACCAGTTTTGATATCCTTAAAGCCTACTACGGCAGCAATATCACCCGCACTTACGTTAGGGATAGGATTTTGCTTATTAGCATGCATCTGGAATATACGGCTGATACGTTCTTTGTTGCCCGACCTCATATTGTAGATATAAGAGCCTGCATCGAGGTTACCTGAATAAACACGGATAAAGCATAAGCGACCTACAAAAGGGTCAGTTGCAATTTTAAATGCTAAAGCAGCAAAAGGTTCTTTATCAGATGGCAAACGAACAATTTCTTCTTCAGTATCTGGGTCGTGACCAATAATGCCTTTGGTATCCATAGGAGAAGGCAACAATTCCATCACGTAGTCGAGCATGGTTTGCACCCCTTTGTTTTTGAACGAAGAACCGCAGATCATCGGAACGATCTTGGCATCAAGTACAGCCTGGCGTAAGGCATCTAATACTTCGCGTTCGGTAATCGTTTCTGGAGCATCAAAAAATTTCTCCATCAAACTTTCATCGTATTCAGCAACAGATTCAAGTAATTTCTCTCTCCACTCAGTAGCTTCTTCGATCATATCAGCAGGGATCGGCACTTCAGTAAAGGTCATGCCTTTATCATGCTCGTTCCAAACGATACCCTTCCAGTTGATCAGGTCAACTACGCCCTTAAAGTGCTCTTCAGCGCCTATTGGTAATTGCAAAGGAATAGCGTTGCTGCCCAGCATGGATTTCACCTGCTTAACAACATTTAAAAAATCGGCACCCGAACGGTCCATCTTATTAACGAAACCTAAACGGGCTACATTATAGTTATTAGCCAGCCTCCAGTTAGTTTCTGATTGCGGTTCAACACCGTCAACCGCCGAGAACAGGAATACCAAACCATCCAATACACGCAGGGAGCGATTTACCTCAACGGTAAAATCCACGTGTCCCGGGGTATCGATGATGTTGATATGATAGTTATGTCCACGATATTTCCAATTAACTGTGGTTGCAGCCGAAGTAATGGTGATACCACGCTCCTGCTCCTGTGCCATCCAGTCCATAGTAGCGGCACCTTCGTGCACCTCACCTATTTTATGGCTCACGCCCGAATAGTAAAGGATACGCTCGGTAGTAGTGGTTTTACCGGCATCAATGTGAGCGGCAATACCAATATTTCTTGTATATTTTAGATCTCTTGACATGTTCTTTTTATTATGCGAAAAATTGACTTAGCGAATGAACGATTTTAATATGTACTGAACATTAAAACCCTGCTAATTCAATCACCCACTAATTCACTCATTCACTAATTAGAAACGGAAGTGAGAGAACGCTTTGTTGGCTTCAGCCATTTTGTGCGTATCTTCTTTCTTTTTCACTGCTGCACCTTCACCCTTTGAAGCCGAAATGATCTCTCCTGCCAGCTTTTCGTGCATGGTTTTTTCACCACGTCTGCGGGCATAGCTGATCAGCCATTTCATACCCAAAGCTACTTTACGCTCAGGACGAACTTCTGTAGGCACCTGGAAGTTGGCACCACCTACGCGGCGGCTCTTTACTTCAACAGCTGGCATTACATTGTTCAATGCTTTTTTCCAGGTATCAATACCGTTTTCGTTGGTTTTCTTTTCAACGATCTCAACAGCATTATAGAAAATAGCGTATGCGGTAGATTTCTTACCATCATACATCATATTGTTTACAAACCTTGTCACCAAAGTATCATTGAACTTTGGATCAGGAAGGATAATTCTCTTTTTTGGTTTTGACTTTCTCATTACTACTATCCTCCTTAATTATTTCTTTTTGCCTTTAGCCGGTGCACCTTTTCCTGCTGCTGCTACCTGACCTGGTTTAGGACGCTTAGTACCATATTTACTACGACGTTGGTTACGGCCGTTTACACCTGAAGTATCCAGTGCACCACGAATGATGTGGTAACGTACACCTGGTAAGTCTTTAACACGACCACCACGGATTAATACAATAGAGTGTTCCTGTAAGTTGTGACCTTCACCTGGAATGTACGCGTTTACTTCTTTACCATTGGTTAAACGTACACGTGCCACTTTACGCATGGCTGAGTTTGGTTTCTTAGGGGTAGTGGTGTACACCCGGGTGCACACGCCTCTTCGCTGTGGACAGCTGTCCAACGCTGGCGACTTACTCTTGTCAACCAGAGCTACTCTACCTTTTCTAACTAATTGCTGAATAGTAGGCATTCTTGCTTTTTTTTCTTTTTGTTTTTTTATCCCCGGCCGCCATATGACTCGCCTTTTATTAAGGGACTGCAAAAGTACGGACTTATTTTTTGATTTTCAAGGGCTTGGTTTAAATTTATTTGAATGACTATAAGGTTATTAGGTCACGCGAGCTTTGCAAAGTCAAAAAGACTTCAAATTTGATATTAAGCACCCTGCCTTTGGAGTAAAGAATTAGGAGAAAATGGGAATACTGTTGCAAAAAATTAAAATCTGTTCTGAAATACCGCAGCGTTCGGATTTTTACCATTCGCTCAAAATAAAAGTTTATGCTAAAAAACACAAACACCTAATTGATAAGCGCAATGGCCAGCACTGTGCGCGGCAACATGGTGTTTAAAACCACTTTTTAAACTATTCGCGACGCCAAAGAGGCCGGCAAGTGCCGAATTTTGCCAATATTTATCAACAAACTAACGTCATTTGCGCATTTATTCAAATTAACATTTGCTGGCATTATGTTTTTTACTAATTTTAACTTTCAGGTATGTAACCCGCCCTGAAATTAACATTTAATTAAATCAATTTTTCCGTCAATTAACATTAAACCGTAGCGTAACCCATGGTGGCAAAAACAAAAATGAATACTTCTGTTGGCAGCAAGATCAGACGTATGCGTGAAGAGAAAAAGTGGAGCCAGCAAGTCATTGCCGAGCGACTGAATATTTCGATACCAGCTTATTCAAAGATTGAAACCGGCGTTACCGACGTTAACCTTTCCCGCCTCGAACAGATTGCTCAATTGTTTAAAACTGAGATCGCAAGTTTGTTTACCGATGAGCAGATATCGTCACAGGTTTCAACTGCTGAATTTTCTAAACTAGAGCGAACATTATTAGATGCTGAAAAAGAAATATTACAACTTCAACGTAAAGTAATTCAACTCTTCGAAGAAATTCACAAGGTGACGGAAAACCAGGAAGCGGCCCGTTGATCGTGGTTTTCCTTTCGGGCTATACTTTTCGTTTCAATTTCCTTACAAATTTTTGAGTAAATTGCAGCATTGACTTGCCGACCATGGTTGCACCGACTCGCATCGTGCAAATAATATTTTGATTAACCCTGCTATTGTTAATTCTATGAAAAAAACGTTTCTGCCGTTACTGGCCGCGCTGATTTTATTTAGCTGTAATAAACCCGGGGCCGGAAGTACAGACCCCGAATTTAACAAACTATCGGAAGATTACCTCAAAGGCTACCTTGACTGGCGTCCAGCAAACGGAACCGGCCTGGGCTACCATCAGTACGATGGCAAGGTAACCGACCTGAGTAAAGCGTCCATCGCAGCTGAGCTTGCAAGGCTTAAGGATTATGATCAAAAATTTGCTGCGCTCGACACCGGGGCAATGAGCAGCCAGGCATTTATGGATTACCGTATCCTGCGGTCATCTATTAAAAATGAAATATCAGGTTTTGAGGATACCCAACCGCTCTTCAAGAATCCGATGAGCTATGCCGGAGTTATTGACGTAAGCATTTATGTAAAACGGAATTTTGCACCAATCGAAAACCGGCTCAGGTCAATCATCGCCATCGAAAAAATGGCCCCTGAATTATTTGCTGCCGCGAAAGCAAACCTGCAAGACACGCTGGCCATTCCACATACTCAAATAGCAATCCAAATAGCCCGTGGAACTGCCGACTTTTTAGGAGGCGACCTGAAAGTGGCCCTTAAAGATGTAAAAAACGACTCGCTGTTAAAAGCTTTTGAGGCCTCTAACAAAATCGCAATCGAAGCTACTAACGACTACGCCAACTGGCTGGAAAAAATTAAACTTCCTAAAGCCAATAATAAATACGCCATTGGTACCGAAAACTACAGCAAGATGTTGTTGTATAACGAAGGGATTACCTTAAGTCCGGATAAGATACTTGAGTTGGGCCTGAGCGAATTGAAAAAAGAACAACAAAATTTTAATGACGCTGCCAGAATCATTGATCCGAAGAAAAAGCCGGTTGATGTTTATCACGACCTCCAAAAAGAGCATCCAAGTGCCGAAAACCTGATACCGGAAGCAAAAAAACATATTGAAGCGATACGCCAGTTTCTGATCGACAAAAACATTGTAACACTGCCTACCGAACGAAGAGTGATCGTGCAGGAAACGCCGCAATTTGCACGCGCAACCAGCACTGCATCGAACGACGATCCCGGACCATTTGAAACTGTGGCTACCGAGGCCTTTTATTATATAACACCTGTGGATGCCAAATGGACTGCACAGCAAAAGGAAGACTGGCTGCGCCAATTTGACTATTATACAACCGACAATATCACTATACACGAGGCATATCCGGGCCATTATACCCAATTCATGCACCTGAATGCTTCAAAAGCTACAAAAGTTGAAAAGATATTCGGCAGCTATGCCTTTGTAGAAGGTTGGGCGCATTATTGTGAAAAGATGATGGCAGACGAAGGCTATGGCCATAACGGCGACCCGGTTATAGCGGCTAAATACCGCCTGGCACAATCGGGTGATGCACTGCTGCGCCTTTGCCGGCTTTGTGTATCCATCAAAACACATTGCCATGGCATGAATGTAGATGAAGCAACAAAGTTCTTTATGGATAATTGGTATCAGGGCGACAAGCCTTCCCGCCAGGAAGCACTACGCGGCACCTTCGATCCGGGCTACCTGTTTTACACCATCGGCAAACTGGAATTGTTAAAACTGCGAGCCGATTATCAAAAACAGGAGGGATCCAATTTTTCACTTAAAAAGTTTCATGATCTGGTACTGGATAATGGTATGCCGCAAGTACGCCTCTTGCGCGAAAAACTCCTGAGAGATAAAAGCACCTGGGGAGATGTGTTGTAGTTCGTGGTTCATAGTTAAGGGATCAAAGTAATAGGCTTCATTCATCATCTATGAACTATGAACCATTAACTAAAAGACCAATGACTAAAGGCTCTGCAGATGCCTCTTTTCAACTGGGAGGTCTTTGTATTTTTTAAAGGAGTCGCTTATATAAACCGCCAAAGATTCGGAATTATTACTGACGATAAATTTATATGGGGGGCGATATAAGCTCATAAAGTCTTCCAGATCCTGGCCTTTTAATGGCACCAGGCTGCCCACGTAGGCCCTGTTAAACACTTTGTCAATCTGGCGCTCTTCGGCTTCACTCTGGAAATATTTTTTCAATTTACGTGCATTCTTGGCATCGCGACTAAACCATGTTGATGGTGATAAAGGAATGACCTTTGCTTTTTCGTAAACATCCGGATACTCTTTATGCGGGTCGAAAGAGTTGGTACGCGTAGCTGTAATATTTACTTCGCGAAGTGCAATAGGCTGGATCTTTAATTCCACATGCTGTTGTGCAAAGTTGATCACATACAAGGTATCCGCAGTATATCCCGGCAACGAAAATACGAGGATATGCCCGGTCTCGGTGTTGATCAGAAACTTGCCTGCCTTATCAGTCAGCGTAGCTTGTTTATTGGTAAGATCGCGCACAAACACGTTTTCGAGTTTAAGACCTCCACCCGATTCAACTACAACGCCTTTTAACGTAGTTTGAGCAAACAAAACGCTGCCCGGCAAAAGCAAAAACAGGATGATTGTAAATTTAAATTTCATACAGGTGAGATAGGTAGTTTAAATATAAAGAAATAAGCGCAATGGTTTCATTTAATTATTTGACCCGAACAGTTATTAATAAACAACAAACCCGGTCGGAACCGGGTTTGTTGTTTATTTTACTGTTTATTCCAAACGTTATTGTCGGGATTAATATCAGGGAATACTTTATCAGGGTCGTAGGTAACCGATTGAATTTCCTCGGTTGAAGGGTATTTAAAAGTCCAGCTATTGTTACGTTCCCATATTTCAACAGGCAAGTTTACGCGGTCTGTTTTTCCACTAACCGTTTTTATCTCGATGATCACAGGCAATGCGATTTTCTGCAGGTTATCGATCGTGATCAAAGCACCTTTTGCAGGGTCGCCCTCAATATATTTCACATCACGAACGGCAACATCCAATTGCCAGTTGTTGAGGAACCAGCCGCGCCAGAACCATTGCAGGCTTTCACCGCTGGCGCTTTCCATGGTACGGAAAAAATCTTCAGGCGTTGGATGCTTAAAAGCCCAACGCGCAATATAAGTCTTGAAAGCGAAATCAAAGCGCTCATGTCCCAATATTTGCTCGCGCAGCATGGTTAAACCGGCACCGGGTTTAGAGTATAATAAAGTTCCGGTATTGCGTTCTTTCAGGTTGGCTGGCTGGCTCAAAACGGGTTCTAAACCAACGTGCGTAAAACCAGAAGCCTGGCGATGCATATCAGAAGGCCCGCGGCGATATTCACCATTGTTAAAGTCGTAAGTGGTTAAGGTATTGATAAAGGTGTTGAACCCTTCGTCCATCCACCCGTAAAGGCGTTCATTGGAGCCAACAATCATTGGAAACCAGGTATGTCCGAATTCGTGATCGTTAACGCCCCACAGGCCGGCACCTTTAGCACCATAACCGCAGAATACTATTCCGGGGTATTCCATACCACCAACTTTACCGGCAACAGCAGTAGCAGCAGGGTAAGGGAATTCAAACCATTGTTTGGAGTTAAACTCGATTGATTTTTTTACATATTCGGTCGACCGACCCCAGGCCTTATCACCATCACTTTCAACCGGGTAAGCCGAAATAGCGATCGTTTTTTTGCCGCTTGGCAGATCTACCTTGGCAGCATCAATAATAAATGCTGCAGAAGAGGCCCAGCTAACATCCCTTGCATTTTTGATCTTAAAGTGCCAGGTCAGTTCCTTTTTACCTGCCGGGCGCGATGAA
>CAIPPO010000028.1 GCA_903866915.1 uncultured Mucilaginibacter sp.
AACTAACATGGCAAAGTTGATGGAACAATGAAGGCGCAGATAATAAAAGATAGGGTAAAGGAGATAAAATGCCATTTCGATCGAAATGGTCCAAAATACGACATTAATCGTATTGAAATAGCTTACAGTAAAACCCTGCAACAGGAATACATGCGACGCCAGGTCGGGCAAAGTAATATGTTTCACATCTCCTGTCAGCTGGTTTACCAATATGCTAAATATTAATGCAACAAAGTAGGGTGGATATATCCTCCGGAACCTCCGTTCAAAATATTGTCTCAGCGGTAGTTCCTGGTTGTTTTGCAAATACTTTATATTAGAAAGGTGGATGCAATAGCCGCTGATCAGAAAAAAAAGAGGCACGGCATAAACAGCACCAAATACTTCGGTTGATTCCAGCCATTTCAAATGGGTATACAATGCCAACTGTGCGCCAATATGCTGATGAAAATAAAATACCCCCAAAGCAGCCAGGGCTCTTAAAATATCAATCGAAATCATTGATTTCGATTGATTAAAGTTTCTCGAGGGTGTCTGATAGTACATCTTCGGGTATTAAAATATCGCCCCATTTTGCACCATTGGGTTTGGTACCCAATATATACCAATAATTTACCTTCAGCATATTTGCCAAGGTATAATAGCAATCTGTTCTGAAATAATCGGGCGAGAATAATTCAATGACAGTACTGTTTTCATTAACAAAAAGCAGGTTGGTTAGTGCAGCACCGTGAGCGCTAACAACAACACTGGTTTCCTGCATCAGGCTTACCTGTTCCGGAATACTTAGAACGTCGGGTTCAATTATCTCAAACCCCCGTGATTTTAATAAACCTTCAAGCGCGTCCTCATTTATTATTTTCCTTTCGGCGCTTTCTCCACGCTTAAAATAGATCTTTCTAAAAGGGTTTACCGGGTTTTTTCCCGGAAGCAATTTTTCACGAATATAGTCAACTGCCCATTGCGGCGCCCGACCCTCACTGCCCGGTAAGGAGGCAACAAACAGATTCTGGAAATGCAACTTTTCAAGATCAGCTACACGAACCAGTTTTTCGGCAGGGATACCAAACGCCGGTAATATTTCCAGGAACTTTTCAGGGACCGATGATGCAACATAAAAATGGTCGATCTGGTCAAAAACTCTGGCGTATAGTTTGATCCTCGGCAGCACATCCGACATCCAGTGGTAATAGTTTTGGCTTTCAGGCGAGATCAAAACGGCTCCGGTACCAATTACCGTGGTGAATCTTTTCGAAAAAGTATAAAATGGATGTCTTCTAAAGTATTGCTGCAGAGAAGATATGTTGAAATCGTGTGTAAACTCCTGGAAACATTCATGATAATTTGATAAGATAATTCCTTTATGCCTGTACAAAAAGCAATTCCTGATCATGTGCAGGTAGCTCTCGGTAGTTTTATACGACATATTGTGGTCAAACGCTGCTTTATTGGGCGACTGAATAGTTTGAGGAAGTTTGTGAATATGACTTTTGCTTTTTTCTACCAGTTCATACCAGGAGCTTCTTGCTGCTCTGTAATTATTGGCCCGGCTGTTTTGCCCGTCGATCCATTCACGGCACGAATAGATCAATCGTGCCGGTACCACAAAAGGAATCTGTTTGGCTATAAAGCGGAGGCTTTTAAAACTGAATATTTTCATCGGTTTCAAAACCCGGCACTGCAGGATGCAAGGCCAGTATATTTTGATATTTAAAAACCTCGTGATTGGTTGTGTAGGTATGCATATTTACAAGCCCCTGTGAAGTTATCCGGAAAAAACGGTATCCATTGAGTGCTATATAAAAATCTTTGATGAATGTGCGCGAGCTGATGTTAAAATCATTGAATTCAAATTGAATGATCCGAAGACAAGCTTTGCTTATCATTGTTGATGCGCCTTGCAATACACTTAGTTCTGCGCCTTCAACATCTATTTTAATAAAGTCGATGCAATTTATACCCTGGTCGATAGCGAATGAATCGAGCGTTTTAACTTCAATTTTGGTCTGTTGCAGTTCGTTAACGGCATAAAACTCTTTCAAGCCATCTGCATAAACAGTACTTATCTGGCTGTTCGGGTTTTCAAGGTCGTTATAAATATCAAGCAGGCAATTTTCCCGATAAAGTCCAAATTGGTGCAGTTTTACATTGTTTGTGCCTTGCAGTTCGGCCTCGGCTGCCTTGAAAGTTGCAGGTACGGGTTCAAAAGCGTGAATTGCAGCATCTGGGAATATTTTTGACAGCATTAAGCTGTAGGATCCGTCGTTTGCACCTACGTCAAATATCGTTTCGAAGCGTATGTTCCTTTTTGCCAGGAATTCAAGTACTTTTTTTTCGCCGGTTTGGTCAAAATTGTTATAGCCTGCAATGCCGATCTGTATATGCGCATGGCTTAATAAATCGACCTTAAGTTTTTTAGCCAGGTATATCAGCGATCGTTCTATCAGTTTTGATGCCATTTTATGCCCATGATTTGTTTATGCCCCCTGAACGTTTGTTTTTGTAGTAAATAAGCAATTTCACAAACCGCCAGCCAAAAAGTATCCTGAGTATCTTTTGGATACCGTGCTGGTATGGCTGCCAGTTGTTGCCGCCCAGCTGTTTTATAAATCGGTTTATCTCCTTGCATAACGCAGGCTCGGCAGGGTATAATTGATTCAAAATATGCATTGCCTGGTTAGCCAACAAAGGATTTATTTTTTTATCATCGCCGATGTGTTGGTGTTTTTGTTTAATTGAATTCAAAACGCTGAGGTATGCCTCTCTTGTTTTTTGCGAACTTAGACTGGTATAATTATCGTATTTGCGATAATACCCAATTGCGTTACTTACATATTTTACGGTTTCTGCCTTTAGAATAACCCTGCAAAAAAACTCACCATCGTCATCAACACTTATTTCCTCGTTCCACTGCCCAGCCTCGGTTATAATTTGCCTTGGCGTTAGCCAGGCATGTACAGGCACCATGCCTCCTTCTTTTTTTTTGCTAGTGCCGCCATAAAGTGCAAACAAAAAATCGTATCCCGGGGCGTAATCTTCATGTAACGAGCTGATCGGTTCAATAGCCGATAAATCGTCGTCGTTTTTAAAATAGCCGACCGGCCCGTAAGCCAGTGCATAAGGGATTCCTTCGATTATTTTTAGTTGATTTTCTATTTTTTTGCTATCCAGGAGATCATCGCCATCAAGGAATTGAATGAAGTCGCCTTTTGCTTCCCTCAGGCCTTTGTTACGCGCAGCACTCGCGCCTTTATTCGGCTGACTGAACACCCTTACCCGCTTGCTTTTGAATGTATTTAGTATCGCTAATGACCTATCAGTCGATCCATCATCAACTGCGATGACCTCGATATTTTCCCATGTTTGCTGTAAGGCCGAATTAATTGTTGCGGCAATATAGTTTTCATTATTGTAGACCGGGATAATAATAGAAACCAGGGCTCCGCTCATTTTGAACCAAATATCTCTATCCATCTGGCTGATGTCGAAACATCAGCCGGTGGTGTGTTGTGATTGAACCAGGGTTGGTTGAGCATGCTGATGTATTTTTCATCATCCGTGTCCAATTGAATGATCCGTTTTATCACCTCACTGAAATTTAAATTGTTGAATTGCTTTTTCATTTTCAGCTCTCTGCCAGCCGATTTGATCTTTCGTTTTAACCTTTGCAAAGGATTGTGATAAAATGCAGGACGCATATCCATAAAATCAGCCTGACTTATTTTCTCGAGCCATCTAACAACTGATGAATTGTTCGTTCCTGAAATATCAACTACATTAATGAAACTATTTTTATTAAAGACCTCACCAACGTTTGGGTCACCACAATAAAGCGGTATACTATTTGCCCGCATACTGTCGTATAATTTTTCGGTCTGATAGCCGGGGTATACATAGTTCTCAAAAGAGATGGTAAATTTATATTCACTTAAAAATTGCCGTTTGCGTTCCCAGTTGTCTCCATTGTATTTTTGATCAATGCTTTCCATGTTATTCATTGAACTTCCGGGGGCATCTATTTTTTTGTATTTGGAGAGTTGCCTGAAAAACTCTTCACGATAGGCTACTTTATGTGAATAAAGAAAATTGCAAAAGTATTTTTTGCTATTTAAAATGTCCTCCGCGTTGTAATCGCCCGGTTTTATTAAACTCCCTGGGTTTATGCCATGCCATTGGATACGCTTGTATTTTGGATGTCCGATCTCGTTTTCGGAGGGAATGCCGAAGGCCCACTCACAGAGCGACATATCAGGGGTAAAGTTCTCGCAATAATAGCCGATACGGATATAGAGGTCACTTTTTTCGGGGATATCATTTCCATAAGGCCCAAAAAGAACGAAATCGGGATCTTGGCTTTCTATGAATTCATATTTATCAAGTAAATCATTTAATATCTCAGCCTCTGCTATCTGCCTGTTAAGGCCATTTTGATAGCGAATTTTTATAACTTTCTTATCCAAAATATTAAAAAATACCTGAAGGTCTGATTTTATCCGGGTTGACTTACCGTAGTAACTTTATAGCTAAAATATTTTTTCAGATTCAGGAATGGTGTTTCAATGAACCTGAACGAGATCGCACTCAACGAAATAACAAGCACCAGATTGATCGCATATTTCAGGGGGATATAGCTTAATGCATGGTATGCACTGCTACCAAGCAATTGTTTGCCCAGCAGGTAATCGAGTAACTTTGAATAATAAAACGGGAGAA
The DNA here is from genome assembly GCA_903866915.1 of uncultured Mucilaginibacter sp. Lineage (GTDB taxonomy): Bacteria > Bacteroidota > Bacteroidia > Sphingobacteriales > Sphingobacteriaceae > Mucilaginibacter. The sequence continues at coordinate 4,714 of CAIPPO010000028.1, forward strand.
CAAAATGGTACAGGTAAACCCCGTAACTTATTTTGCCAAGCCGCACCAATAGTTTGTTTTCGAACAGGCTTTTTAGTCCTTTTTTGTATTGCTGCTTTTCAATGTAATATATTGCTCCAATACCAATAATTGAATCTGACAACCTGATCAGAACTACCTGGTAGAATACCTGGTTTACAAAGAGTATGATAACACATACAGGGACAACAATTTTCAAAGCAATAGGCAGCCATTTAATAGTTAGTTGGTATACTTTCGAGTATGCATACCAGGCCCCCAGGCCGAAAGCAACAAAACAAGCTGGCAGCAAGAAGGTGAAATAATAGCCGTAAAAGATGTAAAGCACCAAACTGCTGATGATGCCTAAGCTTATAAAAAATAAAATCACCCTTTGCAGGTACCGCTGCGGCGTATAGATGATGATCCATGGCCAGATGATATAAAATTGTTCTTCAACGGCTAATGACCAGGTATGTGGCAAAGTTTGCCATGGCACACCACCGTTGATGTAAAGGAAATTGGAAGTGTAGGTAACAAAATAGGCAATGTGGTTTTTAACATAATGATCCTGCAGCACATAGCCGACGAAGACAACATACAGGAAATATATAGGGAAAATACGCAATACCCGCCTAAAGTAAAATGTTTTGATCGTGCCGATCCTGTTATCCGGTTGATCAATTCGCGCATCGAGTAATATCCGGGTGATCAGGTATCCGCTTAACACAAAGAAAAGATCTACACCAAATGTGCCCGACGGGATCAAATGGGTAAAGATATATTTCAGCCATAAGATTCTGAATCCCAACGGCCCCCAATGCTGGTAAATAACAAGTAGTACCGCGAACCCTCTCAATGCATCTAATCCTCTATTGTATTTCATTTGGCAAAAAGGCTTTTTAGCTTTTTCATTGCGAAATAAGGCGCTTTTACAAAAATATCGGTTAAAATATCAGCCAGATTTTTACCCAACCCCAGTTTATAATACGTTTTTAGCCTTGTGGCTTCAAATAGCCAGGGATTTTTATTGTAATTGCCGCCGCCAAAATGGATGATAGACGGGGAGTAAGAACCTTCGGGTATCCAATATTTGTAATTAGCATTTTTGATCGAATTATTGAATCTGGTTTTGCCTTTCATTACATTAAGATCACGATGAGATTCGAGTTGATGTATATCGCCCCAAATATTGCCAGTATCAGTTATCGGTAGAATGCCTTCGGAAACCAGGCTAATAGAAAATACAGGCTCGTCGTTGATGCTGTAAACGTGTTGCTGAAATGGATAATCAGATTTGGCCAGTTCCCTTACTATGTGGCAAACGGTGTTTGTTTTTGCTGTTTTGGCAATAAAATAAAAAGCACCGCAAAACCTTATCAGGTGCGGTATTTTAAACTTGGATAGCACGTCGGGCACATTCATGTCGTCCCAGGTGCCTTCGGTTATGGTTGTGCCAATTACATTGATCGAATCAAAGGGCAAATCGAAAAGCGCCGAAATATCCTTATAAATAATAGAATCGGCATCGATATAGAGCGATCGCAAAGCCGGACTAACCTCTTCGAAAGAAAACCGAACTTCAAGGCCCCTACCCATTAATCCGGGGCTGATGATTTTCTTTTGTACCCACTTCAAATCCCGGGGAAGATCAAAGTCATTGTCAGAAACAATGAAAAATGGGATCGAAAGATCATTATGATAACGGTATGAGCGCGCAAGCGCAAAGGCAAAATTTAAGTATTTTAACTGATGGGTTACTACCGTAAAAACCGCTTTATCCTCGTTTTTTTTGTCGGACTTCAATTAGTTGGTTTTGTATGATTTTGCGGTAAATGCCTTTAACCTTAGCAATGTGGTCTGAGCAAGGTATTTCAGGTATGAATGGTGAACCCATTTGTAACTATAATAGGCCCTGGGTACCTGGGTCAGTTTTTGGTATTCGGCCTGGTCCACTGTTTTAAGCGATTCGCTGCCAAGGTGAGTAACCTTAGCTGCTGGTATCAGGCAGTTCTTTACTTTGAATTTCTGTAATGTTTTGCAATAATCAGCATCGCAATACCAGAAGATGAGTTTTTCGTCCAGCAAGCCGATGATATCAAAAATGCTTCTTTTAACAAATATACACCAGCCCCCAAGTAAGCCGGCATATCCTTCCAATGGTGGCCCGTTTTCATCGAAGCCTTCGTTTTTGTGGTAATTTGTACAATACGGACTAGCACTTAGCAGTTCCGTATCGGCTTTCATTGCTTCGAGTATTGCGGTTGCCCAGCCCGGGTGAAATATCAGATCGTTGTTGCACAGGCAGATATAATCGCTACGGGTAGCATTGATGCCAATATTCATGTATTTGTTGTAGCCAAACTTTGATCTCGGGTATATGGTTTGGGTATTTGCGAAAGCGTAGGGTTTCGCTTCGTTGTTCGATTCAATAACCAGGATATTAAACTCAATTTTTACAGGGTCCTCTGAATCAATAGCGGTTTGAATGGTTTGCTCCGTTAAGCTCCTCAGTTGCTCGTTTTTGGCAAAGCTTAAAATGATAATATCAATTTTAACCGGCATTAAAGATGGAATAACTTCTTTATAAATCCGACTGACCTATATAATCTCGAATTGTGGTAGGGTCTTAATATGTTTTCCACCAATATATCCCGTCCATCAAAAATTGAAATGGGTAAACTTATCCCAGGTTCATCAGACGCTATGCAGAGATTAAATACATGGTCAGGTATCTCCGGGTAGCTATTAATATGTTCAAACCCCCCATATTCAAACTCAAAGTTTGAGCCCGTTGCATTTTCTATTGGCGCAATTACTGAACCAAAAGCGATTTTTTGACTATAGAATTTTGAAAACCTGAAGCTTTGGTTGATCAGCTTGATAAATTCAGTTCTAGAGAGCTCTTTGACGTGGAATTCATTAAAGCTTACTTCGGATTTTTTTTCAGGTGATGACATGATGAGGATGCCACCGGGCTTTAAAACCCGCTTTATTTCGTTCATCATTTCCTCATGTTTATCATGGTGTTCGATCGTTTCGAAACTTACCACAACATCCACTGTTGAAGCTTTCAGGGGAATGTTGTCCGCAGAGCCTTCTAAAAAGGACAGATTGGGTGCTGCATACTTCTGTTTTGCATTTTTGATCGTTACCGGGTCAATATCCACGCCATAAACCGTTGATGCTTTACCGGCGATCAATTTGCTGCCGTATCCTTCGCCGCAAGCAATGTCAAGTACAGTTTTGTTTTCTATAAAATGCATTACTATGCCGTAGCGATGAAGGTGTTCAACCGTTGTATCATTATATACAAAAGTCTCGAGCCGCTCGCCTGTCCACTTTTTTTTCATATTATTCCCATTGTAGTAATGGCCTTAATGAGCCCGGAAACCTGCCTACGGATTCGCCACGCGAAGATATAATATCCTCCCTTAAAAAATCAGCGACTTCGAAGGCTATCACGTCTTTTTCGTGCAAATGCAGCTGATGCCTGGTGTGGTTGAAAATAGCCACGTTGATAATTATTTTCCCTTCATTGAAAAGATTACCCGGTAACCAGGCGATGGTTTTGTAACGTCCCTTAGGGTGTAAAGTATCATACCATTTGGAGGTTACGCTATGCGAGTCGAAGATATTGATGCCGTCCTCGGTATAAAAATTAATGCCGTGCCACAATATGTGCCCCTCTTGCAATACCTCGTATTCAATTTCAATCCCTATCGGTTCAGTGATGTCAAAGTTACCGCCGGGTTGTTTGTTTTTATCTATCGACGAAACACTCAGTAACTGAACTATTTCGTTGCCGGGCTTGCTTGCCAGGTCCTTCCAGCTTTTTGAGGCGCCCAGATTCAGGTTATTTTTTACGTAATTTTCTATTACATCGGATGTTTTGTCGTACATCACTATCTCGCCGTTATTTAACAGAATTGATTTATTACAAAGGCTAATGATACTCGTCATATTATGACTCACAAACATGATCGTACGTCCTTCACCTTTGCTTACATCGCCCATTTTGCCAAGGCATTTCTTCTGAAACTCTGCGTCACCAACAGCCAATACTTCGTCTACAATCAAAATTTCTGATTCAAGATGGGCGGCTACCGCAAATGCCAGGCGAACATACATGCCTGATGAATATCGCTTTACAGGGGTATCTATGTATCGTTCTACACCGGCAAAATCTACTATCTCATCAAATTTTCGTTTTATTTCGGCCTTTCGCATGCCCAGGATCGCTCCGTTCAGGTAAACGTTTTCCCTGCCGGTCAATTCAGGATGAAAACCCGTGCCTACCTCAAGCAAGGCAGCTATACGTCCTTTTACTTTTACCGAACCGGTAGTAGGAGAAGTAACCCGGCTCAATATTTTAAGCAGCGTGCTTTTTCCCGCACCGTTTCTACCGATAACACCCACTGCATCGCCTTGTTGAACATCAAAATTTATGTCCTTTAAACTCCAAACAATATCGCTTCCACCACGGGTGGTACGGTCATTAACTTCACCTATTTTTAAAAAAGGGTCTTGTTTGCCACGTAAACGAGCCCAAAAGCGCTCCAGGTCGCGCGATATGGTGCCGGTTCCAAAATCACCTAACTGGTAAGCTTTTGACAAGTTTTCGGCTTTAATTACAATTCCCATCAGATCGTGTCGACAAAGTTTTTCTCTACTTTATTAAATATAATGATGCCAGTCAATAGAATAATCAGCGTTGCAACCGCGCTATAGGCTAATAAACCCCAATCAAAAACACCGTTGCTAAAAAAACCATACCTGAAACTTTCAATAACAGGGGTTACCGGGTTGTATTTAACCAGCCAGCTATATTTAGGATATCTGGCCACAACGGTCGAAAGCGGATAAATAACTGTTGTTGCGTACATTAACAAAGGAACTCCAAATGCCACTACAAATGCAATATCACGGTATTTGGTAGTCACAGCAGAAACGATCATACCCAAGCCCAAACCGAGCGCAGCGATAAGAAGGATCAATAATGGGAATAGGAATATGTAATAACTGGGGTGTATATCTTCGCCTTTTATCAAAATAAAGTAAAGCGCAACCAAAATAAAGAGGATGAACTGAACGGCAAACCTGATCAGGTTTGAACAAACGATACTTAAAGGCATGATCAGCCTTGGAAAATAAACTTTCCCCATCATGGCCGAATTGTCTTTGAAAACAGTTGATGTTTTGGTCAGACATTCCGAAAAATAATTCCAGATGATCGTTCCCGCCAGATAAAATAAAGGTGCAGGTACGTGATCGGTTGATATTTGAGCAATATTGCTAAATACCAGTGTATAAATAGCAACGGTAATGGCTGGCTGTATGAAAAACCATAATGGACCAAGCACCGTTTGCTTGTAAAATGAAACGAAATCGCGGCGTACAAGCAATAATAATAGGTCGCGATAATGCCAGGTATCCTTAAGCTGCAAATCGAATAAGCTGCTTTTAGGCGCTATTTCAATATCCCATTTTTCTTCAGTTACCATTCGCTTCAGAGATCATTTTTAACAGGTTTTTTTTATAATCTTCTTCGTTGAAATAGCTCAGACATTGCTGCTGCAATAAATGGCGCGTTTCTGTTGTCAGTGGCGTTTGTAAATAGGAACTGATCGCTTTTTCAAGTTCATCCAGGTCATTTACATTAATTGCGGTTCCTAATTCGCCCTGTCTGATCGCGTCTACACTGCCATCAGCATTGCCACATATCACCGGCAGCCCGCAGGCTAAGGCTTCAATAAATACAATACCGAAACCTTCTTTTTTGCTCGGTAAAACAAACAGGTCTGCAAGAAGGAAATAATCAGCCAGTTCTTTTTCGTTTAAAAATCCTGTCAGTATAACCCGTTCCTCCACCCCGCAGGAGGTGATTAATTCTTTTATTCGCAATTCTTCGGTCGGATCGTATTGTCCGGACAAAATATACTTCAAATGTGGGAAGTTGTCTTTAAGTCGTGCAACCGCCTTGATCACCTGTTCATACCCCTTGTATTGCTCTGAGGATGCCAACCTTGTTAATGTAAAGATCACCTGGTTTTCTTTTGTCAGACTATATCGGTTCAATAAATATTCGGGTTTATCAAATTCTTCGGGATGCTTTATGAAAGGGTCAACCACATTATTAAGAACGACACATTTTTTTGGATCGATATGATGCCACGAGATCATTTGCTGTTTGGTGAAATTACTCACGCAAATGATCCTGTCGCAAAACTTTTTAACAAACAACGATTTTAAGATACTTAAAGGGCGCCACACCTCGATGCCATGGG
>CAIPPO010000029.1 GCA_903866915.1 uncultured Mucilaginibacter sp.
AAACCCAACGCGTTGCTCCTCGCAATGACGCTCGGTGAGAACAAGCAATAGTTCGGAGATTGCTTCGTCGCTGGCAACCGCAAACCCAACGCGTCGCTCTTCGCAATGACGCTCGGTGAGAACAAGCAATAGTTTGGAGATTTCGTCGTCGCAGGCAACCGCGAACCCAACGCGTCGCTCCTCGCAATGACATTCGGTGAGAGAAGGCAACAATAAAAAACCATGCGTTAGTCGGGATTTCAATCCGGATGAAGGTAAAAAGCGAGGTTGCTGATAAAAAATAAAAAAACATTTGCATAAATGAACAATGTTCATTTATATTTGCTGAACGAAATTGATATGGGTACCGCCGAACGCAAAGCAAGGGAAAAAAAAGAATTAAAGGATCTGATTTTAGCTGCCGCAAAAAAACTGTTTATTGCAAAAGGTATCGAGCAAACTAAGATCAGGAATATCGCTGATGAAATCAATTACAGCGTTGGTACCGTGTATGTTTATTTTAAAGATAAAAATGCGATCCTTCATGATCTGCATTCTTTAGGATTCAAACAGTTAGGCAGTGAAATGCGGGTTCTTTTTGCGGTTGAAGATCCTATGGAAAGATTAAAAGCATTAGGCAGGGTTTATATTAATTTTGCTCTGAACAACCCAGATATGTACGATTTGATGTTTACCTTAAAAGCGCCGTTGCAATTCCTGGATGAAGTTAAAAATGATCAATGGAACGAGGGAAAAGCAACTTTCGGTGTTTTGGTTCAAACTGTGGAAGACTGTATCGGCAGGGGGCATTTTAAGGATCATAAATTAGAGCCATTGTCATACGCTATTTGGAGCACGGTTCATGGACTGGTATCTCTACAAATAAGTGAGCGAACAAAAGGTGCCTGTATTATGCAGCCCGAAACTATCGTGACTGAAGCCTATGAAGAATTTGTTAAAATTTTAATGAGATAATATATTTTTTAGCATTTTAATGAACATGGTTCAATATTAAAACATAATTCAATGAAAATTAAACTACTTATATTATTGTCGCTTTTATTTCTTTCAGTTGCCCTGAAAGCACAAACAAGGCTTGCGTATTATATCCAAATAGGGATCGATAGCAACCAAAGTATTAAACAGCAGAATTTCCGATTACAAAAGAGTATTTACGCACTTCAGGAAGCGAAATCACTTTTTTCACCTGAAATCAGCTTTGAAGCAAACTATACTAAAGCTGCCGGCGGAAGAACAATTGACTTGCCATTGGGCGACCTGCTAAACCAGACTTATAGTACTTTAAACCAACTGACCAATAGCACCAGGTTTCCTCAGCTTAATACCCAACATGTGTTACTTAACCCAGATAACTATTATGATGCTAAGCTGCATACTGTAATGCCTTTGCTGAATGCCGAACTTGTTTATAATAAAAGAATTAAAGCGCAACAGCAGGATATTCAGGCGCTTGAAACAATGGTATTCAAGCGGGAACTGGTAAAAGAAATAAAGAATGCCTATTATCAATATGCCATGGCTTGTAACGCCGTGCAGATTTACCAATCGTCTCTAAAATTAGTATTGGAAAACAATAGGATCAATAAAGCACTTTTCGATAATCAAAAAATAAATCGTACAGCTGTCATCCGAAGTGAAAATGAAGTTCCGGTATTTCAGGCGGACTAACTTCAGCCCTTGCATCGAAAGAAAAAGCGAAAGCACATTTCAATTTTCTGATCAACAAGCCGCTAACAGACAGTATTGAAATGGATACGATCGCGTCCCTGCCAGACCAAAAGTTGGCAAACGAAGGAGAGTTTCATTCGCGCGAAGAAATAACCCAGTTACAAATCGCAGAAGAAATTAATGAGAATGTGGTTGCAATTAACCAATCGTACCTGATACCTAAGGTGGGTACATTCCTTGACCTGGGATCGCAGGCGTTCGACTGGAAAGTTAACACAAACAGCAGGTACTATTTATTTGGTATCTCATTACACTGGGACTTGTTAGGTTTCGGTCGAAACGCTTCACGGATCAAACAAGCCAAACTTGATCAACAAATCTTAATTACTGAAACCGACTATACTATAAAGCAGCTCCAAACACAATTAATAGTTGTTCAAAACGACTATAAAAGCGCTGTGGCCAAATATCTGGCGGCCCGATCCCAGGTACTGGCTAACGAACAATATTATAAGGATGAATTAAATCTTTATAAGGAAGGCCAGGTTCTTTACATCGAATTGCTCGACGCCCAAAATCAGTTAATAAATGCCAAACTTCAATCCAATATTGCGCTTTTCGACTCCTGGAGCCGCTACGCTGATATTGAAAGGGCTACGGCAAGTCTTTCCATCAATTAATCACCAACAAATCAGATATGAAAACAATTTCAAAACTAAGCTTCGCTTTATGCTGCCTTGTTTGTTTAGGATCCTGTAAACAAAAACAGCCCGAAAACACCTTCAGCGATGATATCATACCGGTAAAAGTTATATCAATTACAGCATGCCAATCGGCCTCAACTATTACAGCTACCGGCCTAATTACAACTGCAAACACTGTAAATTATTCGTTTAAGATCGGCGGAGTCATTAACAAGATTTACATTCAGGAAGGCTCATCTTTCAAAAAAGGACAGCTATTGGCCTCTTTAAATCCAACCGAAATAAATTCCGGACTTGCCCAAACAAGATTAGGGGTGGAAAAAGCAAAACGTGATTATGTGAGAGCCTCGAACCTTTATAAGGACAGCGTTGCAACGCTTGAGCAATTGCAGAATGCTAAAACGGCACTTGAAATAGCCGAAAAAGCTGAAGATGCGATTGCGTTTAACTCTGAATATTCAAAGATATACGCGCTAACAGATGGTTTCGTAGCCAGGAAAATAGCCAATGAAGGAGAAGTAGTATCAGCAGGTGCGTCGATACTTGCTACCAACGAAAATACCGGCTCTACCGACTGGACACTAAAACTTGGCGTTACTGATAAAGAATGGGCTGCAATCAAAACCGGCCAAATAGCGGATGTTAGGATAGATGCATTTCCCGGGAAGCATTTTCAGGGTACCGTATACCGCAAATCACAAGCAGCGGATCAGAACAGCGGATCATTTGAAGTAGAATTAAAATTGGTGTTAGGTGATTTTAAACCGGCATTGGGCATGTTCGCCAAAGCGTCAATCAACACAGGTGCAAAGCAAACTTTAATCACTATACCTTTTGATGCCCTTGTAGAAGCCGATGGAAATACAGCCTTTGTCTACATACCAAAAGGGAAGAGTAACGTTAGCCGCATACCTGTCGTTATCGACCGTACCGATGATCAAATGGTATATGTTAAATCGGGTCTTCAGGGTGTCAATGAAATTGTCGTTTCAAACAGCGCATTTTTAAATGAAAAATCAACTATTAAGATCATCAAATAATAAGCCATGAACTTGACGAACTTTTCGGTAAAAAACTACCAATTCACACTGGTAATGGCTGTAATGGTGGCAGTTGTTGGTTTGGTCACGCTATTGACCATGCCCAGGGCGGAAGATCCGCAAATTAAAGCACCACAGTATTTTATTGTTATCGTTTATCCGGGTACCAGTCCAAAAGATATGGAAGAACTGGTAGTCAAAAAAATTGAAAACAAAATTTATGAGCTGGAAAATATTGATAAGATCAAAAGTGATATCCAGGACGGCCTTGCCGTTATGAAGGTTGAATTCAAATACCAGGAAAATGTAGATAACAAATACCAGGAAGTTGTGCGGGAAGTAAATGCGCTGAAAAGCGAGTTGCCGCCCGACATCTATAGTATTGATATTCGTAAACTGGATCCATCCGACGTGAATATTTTACAAATTGCGCTTGTTTCCGAAAACGCATCATATCATGTACTGAAAGAGAAAGCAGATGCACTTAAAGATGATCTTCAAAAAATTACTGAATTAAAAAAGGTTAAAGTGGCGGGAACGCCCGGAGAAATAGTACGGATTGATTTGGACATTGCCAGGATTGCCGAATTAAAAATTCCATTAAATGTTGTTTTAGGCAGTTTGCAGAGTGAGGCCTTAAACGTTCCCGGTGGAAACATTACAGCAGGTCACCAAACCTTTAATATTAAGGTTAGCGAAAAATTTAAAACAATCAGCGCTATTGAGGCCGTTGTGGTTTTCAACGGAAACGGGAAGATAGTCCGTTTAAAAGATATAGCAAGAGTTGAATTTAAGAATGAAGAAGAAAGTCACATCACCCGTTTAAATGGTCACCGTTGTGTACTGGTTGATGCTGCTCAAAAAGCAGGAGCAAACATCAACGACGTTCAGCAAAAATACCTGCCGTTGATCCACAATTTCGAAAAAACACTTCCGCCAAATATTAAACTATACAAGTATTTCGACCAGGCAGATAATGTTTCCCTGCGCCTTTCTCATCTGGGGACAGATTTTTTGATCGCCATACTTTTAGTATTGGTAACGCTACTTCCCTTAGGTACGAGGGCATCGTTAATTGTTATGATTGCTATCCCCTTATCGCTGGCTCTGGGCCTGGTGGGTTTAAATATGTTTGGCATTTCCTTAAATCAATTAAGTATCGTAGGTCTTGTTGTTGCACTGGGATTGCTGGTTGATGACAGCATAGTTGTTGTAGAAAACATTGAACGCTGGCTGCGTGAGGGCTATTCCAGAAAAGAAGCCGCAATTAAAGCAACACAACAAATTACCGTCGCCGTAATTGGCTGTACTGCTACCCTTGGTATAGCCTTTATGCCATTGATATTTTTGCCCGGAGGGCCCGGAGATTTTGTAAGAGGGCTGCCCTTAGCGGTAATTTGTAGTGTATTGGCATCGATGATCGTATCGCTTACTATTGTGCCATTCCTTGCCAGTAATATACTTAAAGAACATAGCGACCCAGCAGGAAATATTTTTTTAAAGGCTTTGAAAAAAGTCATTAGTGGTACTTATTCTAAGCTAATGCATTTAGCTTTAAAACGGCCGGCCGTCACTTTAATAATCGCATTTTCACTATTCGGGCTATCATTGGCGTTGTTTCCGGCTATAGGATTCAAACTTTTCCCGGCTTCTGAAAAGCCAATTTTCCTTATCAACATAAGGATGCCCTTGCAAACTAGTTTGTTGAGGAGTGAAAATATTGCTGGTATGGTTGAAGATAGTTTAAAAGGAAATAGCAAGATCAGATATTTCACAACGAACATCGGGAAGGGCAATCCTCAGATATACTACAATGTCCCTCAGCAGGAAGAGAAAGCCGACTTTGCCCAGGTATTTATACAAATGGATCCGGAGGCGAAGCCAACAGAGAAAATAAACCTGATACAGGAATTGCGTAATCAGTTCGCTTCTTTTCCCTATGCAAAAATCGAAATCAAAGACTTCGAACAGGGTCCGCCGATAGAGTCCCCTATTTCTATCCGCGTTTTCGGGGATGACCTGGACACACTTCGAAAACTTTCTTTCCAGGTTGAACAGCTTGTGCGCTTAAATAACGGCACATTATATGTAAATAATGAGCTAAATACATTAAAAACGGATATCAGGGTAAATATTAACCGCGAGAAAGCACGTACACTCGGTGTGCTCACAGCTGATATTGATAAAACCGTGAGGCTGGCGGTAGCAGGGATAAAGGTTGGAACTTTTACAACAGATGAAAAAGATAATGACGGTTACGATATTATGGTTACTTCGCCAAAAGAAAAATTTGCCACTTTAGATGCATTTAAAAACCTTTTTATTAATAATGCAGTAGGGACGCCCATTCCCCTTGCCCAAATTGCAACAATAGGTTTTGAAACTTCAGCTTCAACAATTCACCATTTTAATAAGAGCAGGTTCGTCAATATCAATGCTTCAACAAAGAAAGGTGTTTTGGCCAATGATGTGCTAAAAGACATTGTACCCAAACTCAACGCAATGAAAATGCCGAAAGGGTACCGATACCAACTTTCAGGTGAAGCCGAAAGCGAAGATGATGCATTTGGTGGAGGCTTTGTAACTGTCATCTTACTCACCGTATTCCTTTTTGTCGCCATTCTTATCCTGCAGTTCAAAACATTTAAAGGAATCCTGATTGTTCTTTCTGTTATTCCATTGGGAGTAATCGGCGGTGTTTCGATGTTATGGCTCTCGGGAAATCCAATGTCTTTTATTGCCATTATTGGTTTTATAGGATTAGCAGGTATCGAAGTAAAAAACTCGATTTTACTAGTCGATTTCACCAACCAATTAAGGGAAGAGGGCGTTGATTTAATCACTGCGATAGAGCAAGCAGGAGAAACCAGGTTTTTGCCGGTTGTACTCACCTCGCTGACGGCAGTTGGTGGTCTGATACCGCTTGCCTTAAACCCCAATCCCCAAATTTCGCCGCTGGCTTTGGTATTGATTGGTGGCTTAATAAGTTCAACCGTTCTATCCCGGATCGTAACACCGGTGATGTATAAGTTGATTCCGCCTTCTATTCAAAAAACTAATAAATAAAGCAACCATGCATATAAAACCATTTTTTGTGAGGTTAATAGTATTGATCGGCCTATTAGTATTTAGCTCTTCAAAATCTTTCGCGCAACAACACAGCGATGCGATCCTTGGCGATTGGCTGGGTCAAAAGAAAGATGTCTGCTTTCGGATTTACAAAAAGAATGACAAATATTTCGGAAAGGTAGTATGGGGAACCGGCAAAGACTCTACCGATACAAAAAATCCTGATCCCAGATTACGCAACCGTAAACTGGTTGGCGCTATTCTTTTAAATGATTTTGTCTTTGATGGAACCGATTCCTGGCAATACGGAACCATTTACGACCCTGCAGAAGGAAAGACTTACTCATGTAAACTATCGCTTACGAAAGATCAAAAATTAAAGGTACGCGGCTATGTCGGGATATCACTTTTTGGTCGGACAGATTACTGGACACGAATAAAAAAATCATAAAAGATAAAAGAAATGTTTCTGCTTACCGGAGCATCATCCGGCATTGGCCTCGAAATGGCAAAAGAACTGGCTTCAAGGAAATTTGACCTTATACTTGTAGCAAGACGAATTGAACTTTTGGTGAACTTAAAATCAGAATTGGAAAGCAATTATCACATTAATGTTGAGGTCATACAGAAGGACCTTTCAATTATCACAAATGTGTATGCTTTATATGATGAAATTAAATCAAAAGGCCTAAAGGTTACCGGACTTATCAACAATGCCGGTTTTGGCAACTACGGTGAATTTACCGGAACACCGCTTGAAGACGACCTGGCGATGATCCAGGTTAATATTTCGGCCCTTGTAGTACTAACAAAGTTGTTTTTAAAAGATTTGAAGCTTGCAGGCCACGGTAGGATCATGAATGTGGCCTCTTTACTTTCTTTCCTGCCGTTCCCCTATTATACGGTGTATTCCGCAACAAAAACTTTTGTTTTATCATTTTCCGAAACGCTGGCTGCAGAATTGGAAGGAACTGGCATCACGGTTACTGCGCTTTGCCCAGGCCCTATTGATACGGGTTTTAACATGACCGATATGCTTAAAACAAATGCCTATAAAGCGAATAAACCTGTTCATCCGCAAGTTGTTGCCAAGGCTGGGGTCGATTTGTTTTTAAATAAAAAGGGTAAAAAAATAGTAGGATTCAATAACTGATTTATTTCTAACCTGCCTCGTGTTACACCCGATTTCCTGATGATGAAGATCAAGAAAAATCTGGCAAGTCAGCGCGCTTAAAGACTGTCTATAAATTGAAGATTTTATAAAATGCAACTATAGCATTTCAACCAAAAATAGATTTATTTATAATCATCTACCTTAAGATATTATGTTAGTTCGGATTATAAATCCGAACTAACATGGGGTTTCAATTATGAAAGTTCATGTAATAAATTTCAAGTATAGTTGCAGTGAGATTGAAGCAGAAATGGATAAATACGCCATACCAGAGCGTTTTTTCTTTGATTCGTATCTGACTTACCAAAATAGCAAAAGGTGTAATCCAAAAAAATGAAATATACGATCGATGCATAAATGCAAATACGACAGACGACAGTATGATGGCTTTTTTTCTACCAACAGAATTCAATAACTTTCCAAGCAAAAACCCTCGGAAGGCGACTTCTTCAAATAAGGCCGGAATTATTGTTTTAAATATTACTATCAGTTCGAGACTATGTTTATGGGAAGAATAGAAGTAATAAAATGAAATATGTCGGGAATATATAAAGTAAAAAATTTCGGAAAAAATAAAACTGACAACTAGCGAACCTAAAATAGCAATACTGCAGTAACGGAGTAATAGAGCGGGTGAAAAATTAGGCCACAGCAACAAATCTTTTAAGCTTGACCAGTTAATAGTAAAAAATATTACCGCAACAACTGCTAAAAGGCTATTTATAGCAATAGACCAGTTTAAGGTTTGAAAGAAATCAAGGTAACCGAAACTATAAACGATAGTACCATGAATAAAAACAAACAGCAAGGCTTGTTTAATCGATCCCCATCCTTTTTTGCCAGATGATTCAACATAGTTATTTTCTTCCAATCCACACTGAATGCAAAATCTGCAGCCGTTTTCTGTCGACTGCCGGAGGTTTTTACAGCAACACGTTTCAAGCTTTCGTTGCCCGGAAACTGAGCTTTCGCAATCCATAATTAAAATCTTTTCTAAATTTTCTCTTTGAATAGAATTTCTGATTCATGAGCATTCCTGTTAAAAAGCAACTTTGACCAAACCGGTTAAATAATTGAAGATTGGATACCTTTTATTAATAAAATCGGTTGTAATCGGTAACCATTTAAAGGTAAACCGATAGCCCGGTGGCTAAAACTGCTAAAAATTGTAGGTTGAATTATAAATATCTTTTTGCCGGTAATTGTTGCGAAAGAACGTTTGTACTATGTGTTAAATCCGGCCTTGCGAAATCGTTTTCCGTGACCCCAACCTCCTCCTTCCCCTGCAGGGCAGGGGAAGGTATCGCACGGGGCCGTATTGATGCCGTGTTTCGTCCTGAAATAAATGTGCAGCTTATTTCCGCTAAGCCTAGAAATCCTGTTGATCTAAAAGGAATCCTGAAAACCGTGTTCAAAAATCCTGTTGATCTAAAAGTAATCTTGAAAATCGTGTCCAGAAAAAACGATTCCAGCATAGTTCGGAGATTTCCTCGTCGCTGGCAAACCCAACGCGTCGCTCCTCGCAATGACGTTCGGTAAGAACAAGCAATAGTTCGGAGATTTCCTCGTCGCTGGCAAACCCAACGCGTCGCTCCTCGCAATGACGTTCGGTGAGAGAAGGCAATAATAAAAAACCATGCGTTAGTCGGGATTTGAAATCCGCAGTTTCATTCTGAATTAAATCTGCAGCTTATTTCCGCCAACCCAAAAAATCCTGTCTATCAAAAAACAATCCTGAAAATCGTGTTCAAAAATCGTGTTCACAGCGTAAACAGAAATATCCCGCAAATCAATATCACGTGAACCAAAACTACTAATGCCAGCATATTGCGGTTTTGCCGGCTCATAATGGTTAAGCGGTCATTGACCTTACGGGCCAGGCGGTTGTTGAGGAAAACCAGGTGATTAATGAACAGCAGGGCAACCATGGCCAGCAATAAGGCGATATCTGCTAAAGTGCCCGCTTTGATCATACCCATGTGGAGTAACAGGTCTATGGCCAGCAGTGTGCACGTGAGCAATACGATCAGCAGAAAACTGGCGTTCAATAAGGCTTTGCTTTGGGGGGCCTTGCCCTGCCCGAAATTACGGAATGTCCACCTGTAAACCGTTACGTAAATGGACTGTGCTGACTTTAACATGGCTGTATTTGTTTCAAGGTTTCGGCAGGCAGCACGCCTTGGGGGTAGCGTAAGCCTGTGCTTGGTGTTTGTTTTACTATTAAACGGTTTTACGTTATAAAAAGTATAATGTTTGGTAATTATTTATTTATCCAAATATTATAAAACAATTTAATAAAAACACCAAACTAAAGCCATGAAATATATGCCAAACTCACTTTTGCTGATTGATGTCAAAAACGCCGTATAAGTTTACATTTGGGTCGATGACAATGTTTGTAACTGCGTTGTTTACATTAAACTGTACGGTAGTAAAACGGCCCTTGATGTCAACCGGGTGAATTTCATTATCGATCAGGAAATCGACCGTAGTTTCATAAAGATCATTTTGCACCTGTGCGATCTGGAGCTCAACTGTTTTTTCAAAAGGATCATACTTCCATTTAGCCGAAATTTGCAGATGACCGGGCGTATATAGCCATTGTTTGAAAAATTGCTCCAGGTCTGCTTTGCTTTCTTTTTCCATTATGGCACGCAGGTCTTGGGTATTGGCGTTACCGTTTTCGTATTTGTCGTAATAAGCGCGAATACCTTTCCAAAATGCTTCGTCACCTAGTTTACGGCGCAACATATGTAGTACCCAGCCACCTTTTTGATAGCTATTGGCATTAAGCAATTGCATAAAATTACCGGTCACCGCGGTATCAACCACCGGGTGGAAGCGTTCTTTCTCAAAATCGAGGGCAGTTTTCCGGTCGTCAGTTAGTCGTTGTTTCAGTATTTCCTGGCCGTATTTGTTCTCCAGGTATAAATTGGTCATATAGGTAGCAAAACCCTCGCTCAGCCATAGGTGGGCAAAGCTTTTTTCGCTGGCCGCATCGCCAAACCATTGATGGGCTATCTCATGCGCCATCAGCTCTTCGATGTCTTTTGCGCCAACCGAGTTCTCGTAATAAAAAATACAACTGGCATTTTCCATCCCGCCAAATATGGTTTTTGATTGCACATTGGCTAGTTTTTCATAAGCATAGGGCCCAACCTTATCAATATAGTACGCTAAAATCTCGCGGGCTACGGCATAACTTTTAAAGCCCACTTCTTTATTTTCCGGGAAAACATAGGTGTAAACGGGTGTGCCTTTTACATCGCCGGTATGGTCAATGGCAAAATCGGCCGCACCAATTACCATTACTTTGGTAGGAAGGGGCGCGCTTTCTTTCCAGCGGGTTTGCTTCAAGCCACTTGGCAATACTGTTTCGCTTTGTTTGTTACCGTTAGCTACCACCTGGTAATGGCCGGGTGCGGTAACGTTGAATTCAACTGTTGCCTTATCGGCAGGATCATCCACACAGGGTAACCAGTTATGTGCGCGGTTGGGCCAGTTATCCCCAAAAAATGTACGGTGCCCGAATTTATTTTTAGATATGATCAGGCCATCCGAAGGTATGCCTGCATAGGTAATGGTATAAGTATGTTTACTACCCTCGTTACCGCTGACAGTGATTTTTAGCTTGTCGTCATTTTGCTCAAAATTAACTGACGTTTTCTTTTCTACGACACTACTTACCGTCATGCCTTTACCGTCTTTGTTAGGTTGAGCCAGGTCGAGGGTGAAGGACGGTACCTCTTTCAAAAACTTAACAGTTACATCGGCCTTGCCTTTGATGATATCGCTTTCATCATTCAGCTGCAGGGTAAAAGCATAATGCTGCACGTCGATGGTGGCACCCTGTTTTTGGGCATAAACCGATAATGAAAAAAACAGGACTGCGAAAAGGGTGGGTAAATACGGTCTGCGCATAGTTAGGGCTTGAAAACCTAAAGGTAAATATTTAAACAAAAAAAGCGGCCGGGGCCGCTTCTGTTTATATCTCATTTATCGAGGCATCCGCCGCATCATGTTGGCCATGGCAGCTGGATTACTCATTTGCTTCATCACTTTGCGCATATCTTCAAACTGCTTTAACAACCTGTTTACTTCCTGCAGGTTAGTTCCCGAACCCCGGGCAATACGATTTCTGCGGCTTTGGTTAATGGCATCCGGGTTTTCCTTTTCAAAAGGTGTCATCGACTGGATAATAGCCTCAATATTTTTGAAGGCATCATCGCCCACTTCAACGTCCTTCATCATTTTGCCGACGCCAGGTATCATACCCATCAGGTCCTTCATGTTACCCATTTTTTTGATCTGCTGTATCTGGCCGTAGAAGTCGTTAAAGTCGAACTTGTTTTTGCGGATCTTCTTTTGCAGTTCGGCAGCTTCTTTCTCGTCAAATTGCTGCTGCGCACGTTCAACCAGCGAGATCACGTCGCCCATACCCAGGATACGCGATGCCATACGGTCGGGATGGAAAACATCGAGCGCTTCCATTTTTTCGCCCGTACCGATGAACTTGATCGGCTTATCAACTACTGATTTGATGGAAAGCGCGGCACCACCACGGGTATCGCCATCGAGTTTAGTCAGCACAGCGCCGGTAAAGTCGAGGCGGTCATTAAATACTTTGGCGGTATTGACAGCATCCTGACCAGTCATGGCATCCACCACAAACAGTATTTCCTGCGGATTGGTAGCTGCTTTAACCTCTTCTATTTCGCGCATCATCGCCTCGTTGACCGATAAACGGCCGGCGGTATCAATGATGATCACATTATTGCCTTGTTGTTTTGCTAACGCGATACCCTCTTTAGCGATAGCGATCGGGTCTTTTGATTCCAGGTTGGCATAAACCGGCACGCCGATCTGCTCACCTAAAACCTTCAGCTGGTCGATAGCTGCCGGGCGGTAAACGTCGCCGGCGATCAGTAAGGGCTTTTTATTTCTTTGAGTTTTGAGGAAATTAGCCAGCTTTCCGCTGAAAGTGGTTTTACCGGCACCATTTAAACCTGCAATGAGGATAATGGTAGGATTGCTGCTTAAGTTCAGTTCGGCGGCGCTTCCACCCATCAGGGCAGCAAGCTCGTCGTTCATGATCTTGGTGAGCAACTGCCCAGGCGAAATAGCAGTTAGCACATTTTGGCCAAGCGCCTTTTGTTTTACCTCATCTGTAAACGTTTTGGCAGTTTTATAGTTAACGTCGGCGTCCAGGAGGGCCTTGCGGATCTCCTTCATGGTCTCGGCCACGTTGATCTCGGTAATCGTTCCCTGGCCCTTCAGGACCTTAAACGCCCTGTCGAGTTTATCTGAAAGATTTTCAAACATCTGTATTTAGCTCAATTTAGGCTGCAAAGTTAAGATTTTGGAGCGAAACCTTTTCATAGGGCTTAACTTGTGTGTAAACCTATTTTATCAACTTCCACATTTCCTTATTAAAAGCAACTTTGCTGATGCCACTTACCTTCTCCAGCGCCTTAAAATAATTCTCATCCCCCGCCTGCCTTTTCCCACTGCTCAATAAGGCCAGTACCGCAGCAAAGCCTTTTTCCTTTTCCAGTTTCTGCACAATAAGTGCATTCAAAGCGTAGGGTATTTTTAATGGTTTGTCACCTTCTTCATAGTTCTTAGATTGAATATACAAATTCAACCAGTCTGCGTCGGGGTTAGCAGTGGCGTAGGCTTTGAATTTAGCCAGGATGTCTTTCCATGGTATTCCCCAGCTTCCGCCGTAAAGATAAGCGCAACCTTCATCCACCGGGCGGTTGATGGTATCGCTGTTTAAAACGATGCGCAGGCGGTCGTGCCACAGATCATGCGGGTCGAAACGTTGGTTATAGTAATTGTAGCCGCTCAACACCACGCTCGTATTATTTTCGCGGCCAGTCAAAATATCGGATTTAATACCGTTATAATCGCTCTTGTAATCTAAACCAAGTAGTTGCTGTGTTTC
>CAIPPO010000030.1 GCA_903866915.1 uncultured Mucilaginibacter sp.
AACATTTCAACTTTACAACATTTCAACATTACAACAAAAACAAAAGAATGGCACCAATAGAAAACGAAATTAATGCAACCAAAAAGGAGTTGATCAACATGTGGTTACTGGTTCAATCGCAATTGAACAAAGCCCGCGAAGCCATGGTAAAATTTGATAAGGATCTGGCCCGCGAAGTTTTGGTGAAAGAAAAAAGAGTAAACTCTTTTGAACTTAAGATCGATCGCGATTGCGAAAATATATTTGCGCTTCATTGCCCGGTGGCTGTTGATTTGCGCTTCCTGCTGGCTGCATTGAAAATAAATACCAACCTCGAGAGGATAGGAGATATTGCTGCCGGTGTTGCCAAATATGTGATAGAAACTCCTGTAAATTTCGATATGGCAATATTGGAAAGCACTTCGATCCTGAGCATGTACGACGAAGCGATCAATATCCTGGTTGATACCCGTGTAGCCTTCGAAAATGAAGATACCGCATTGGCACGCAGCATATTTAAACGCGACGAGATATTGGATGCAGTTAACCGCAATGCCACGCAGATCATTTCAGACGTTATCAAAACTGAAGCTACCGGCGTGAACGAAGCCTTATTTATGCTCTCCATCATCCGTAAACTAGAACGTATTGGCGATCAGTCTAAAAACATTGCTGAGGAAATCATATTTTACGTAGAAGCCAAAATTTTGAAGCACTCAGGCGCATCAAAAGCAAAGATATAACACAATAATAGTTTGATTTGATTGATTGAAAGGCACCCGGCTCGGGTGCCTTTTTTATTGTATGTGTGATTGGTTAATTAGTGATTAGTTAACTGGTGGTTTTGTAGCAAATCCGGTAAAACTTATGAAGTTTTCAAAGGGAGAAGCCCTCAACGAGGCCAATTAAATACAACTAAACCGGGGTTAAACTTCATAAGTTTGATTTCGCCTTTCGCCCAACCAACCTAAAGATTCTTACCCAACTTATCCAATATATCCTGCGGAACCTTTTGCAGGTCGAGTACCAGAAAACCATCAAGGCAATCGGCAAATTTAGGGTCAATGTTGAAGCAAATGATCTTTGCATTCAGCGCGATATACTGGCGCAGCAATACCGGAACTTTCATGCTTTCGGTTTCTACTTCTGATATCAGGTTATCAAGTCCTTTAAAACTATCCTCACCTGCCAGCAGGATGTCGGTATCTACACTGGAGAAATCAACCTTAAATTTTCTGCGTGGGCGTACATACTGGGCCATCTCATGGTCGAAATGGTTACGGTTGATATAATCAACGATCAATGATTTGGAAAACTTCGAAAAGGTATTGCTGATGCTTACCGGGCCTATAAGGTAACGGTAGCGGGGGTTATCGATCAGGTATTTCAGGATTCCCTTCCAAAGCAGGAATAGCGGGAGGGGCTTTTGCTGGTATTCCTTACGGATAAAGGAGCGGCCAAGCTCCAGGCTTTTGCGCAATACCGGCACAAATTGTTCTTTTATTTTGAATAGTTCATTCAGGTAAAAGCCTTTTTTGCCCAGGCTGTAAAATATCTCGTCGCCCAGGCCTATCCTGTATGCCCCTACAATCCGTTTTGCATTTATATCCCAAATGAATAAATGGTGGTAGTAGATATCATATTCATCAAGGTCGATACTCTTATTGGTACCCTCACCAACTTCCCTGAAGGTTAATTCGCGCAAACGTCCTATTTCTCTGATCAGATTTGGAATTGATGAAGTTGGGGCAATAAATACTTCATAGTTTTTTTCAACCCAGATGCGGTATTGATCGCGCAAAGGTTCAACCTCCTTTTCCAGAATTTCGGTTGCTATCTCCGGAACAATCTCCTCAGGGTCTTTTTTGATCTTAAAGAGATTGCGTGGATGGAATATTTTTTTCTCGGTATCTAATCCTGTTCCCAACGCATAGGTTTTGGCACGCAAAAAGTTCAATACTTTAGCTGCGTTAGGGAAACCTACGATATCTTCAACATTGATTGGTTTCCCGATACGCAGTTTTATGGTATGGCCGTGTTTATTGAAAAGCTCAGAAGGGAGTTTAGCAGTGCGCAGGCTTGGATGTATGAGGCTGAGCAGGTTAAATAATAAACCGTTATTGCCATGGAAATAGATGGGTACAACAGGCACCTTAGCGCGGGCTATCAGTTTGCCTACCACCGGATGCCACATTTTGTCGGTAACCAATTGTTTTTCAACTTTAAAAGTTGAAACCTCACCAGCAGGAAATATTCCTATCGGGGTGCCGTTAGCCAAAAGTTCCATCGTGGTTTTTAGTCCCCCGATGCTGGACGAATGTTCGATGTTTTCAAAAGGATTTACAGCAACAAAATAATCGGCGAGGTTAGGTATTTTTTTCAGCAGGAAATTGGCCATGATCCTGGAGTCGGGCCTGGCCATACAAAGTATCTTCAGCAACACCATGCCCTCTATACCGCCATAGGGATGATTGGCTATCGCAATAAAACTTCCGTCTGCAGGTATGTTCTTTAGCTCGCGTTCATCAAACTCAATTTCAACACCGCAGCCTGCCAGAATAGCGTCAACAAATTCTGGTCCCTGCTTTGGCTGTGCCTCCGCAAACAGTTTATTTACCTGGTTTATTTTCATCACCTCCATTAGCAAAGCAGCAAGTCCCGGCATTTTTAACTTGTCAAGTTTAGTTGCTTTTGCAAATTCTTCGGTGGTTATGATCTTCATCTGGGCTGTTTAAAATTGTTGCTTTGGGTAAGCAATAAATATCCTGAATTTTATGTTAATTTACTGTTACCAAAACCGTTTATGCAGTCACAAATCAAAAACTACTTTTCGGTAACCAAAAAAGAATGGAATGGTGTTGTTGTATTAGTTGTTTTGATCCTTCTGATATTGGCAGCACCTTACGTGTATCAATTATTTCGTAAAGATAACACAGTTGACCCACATGCCCTTGATAAAGCTGTAGCCTTACTGGATAAGGCAACCCAACATGCACCCGCTTATCATCAAAAAGCTGTTGCCGGCGCAGTAATTGAGTTAAACGCCGCCGATACTTCGCAATTAATGGATTTGGAAGGCATTGGCGCAGTTTATGCCCTTAGAATCGTCAATTATAGGCAACGCCTGGGAGGTTTTTACCGGAAGGAGCAGTTACTGGAGGTTTTTGGGTTGGATACAGAACAATATCAAGGCTTGCACTTGCAGGTTGCGGTTGATACATCATTAATTCATAAGATCAATATCAATAAAGTAAGTTTTGAAGGCTTGCGCCGTTTCCCGTACCTTAGCTACAAACAAATGAATGCGCTGATCCGGTATCGCGAGCAGCATGGCGAATACGAGTCCTTTGCTGATCTCGGCCAGATTGCCATCATGGATAAGGCAACTTTACAAAAAATAAAACCCTATATCACCTGTAAATGATGGAGGAATTAATAAAAAACACCATACGCGATATACCCGATTTTCCGAAACCGGGTATCGTATTTAAGGATATTACTCCTATCTTGAAGAACCCGGCATTATGCGAAGGTATCGTTGAGGCGTTTGCGCAACAATTGAAGCATACCGATATTGATGTGGTAGCCGGGGTAGAAAGCCGCGGCTTTTTATTTGGCCTGATGCTGGCTATTAAATTAGGTGTGCCATTTGTGCCCATACGTAAAGCGGGTAAATTGCCCTATACTATCCGGCAAAAGGCCTATGAATTGGAATATGGCAGTGCAACCATTGAAATGCACATCGATGCATTTGAGCCCGGCGCCCATGTGCTGATCCATGATGACCTGCTGGCTACAGGAGGTACAGTATTGGCCGCAAGTGAACTCATTCATGAAATGGGTGGTACTGTTGCCGGATTTTCCTTCGTTGTGGGCCTGGGATTCCTGAATGGCGCTGAGCGGATAAAGCCGATAAGCGATAATATTATCATACTGGCGCCCTATTAATCGCTTATTCATTTGTCCCGATAGCTATCGGGATTGGTGATTGCACTGATTTTTTACCGGGCGGCGATTATAAGCTTGTTGATTACTTTACAATTAATGTAATCGTCTGCGTGGTGTGGGCGCTGAAGTAGCCGATTGTTGTTGGGGTTATATTAGACGGCGGATTTGCCGGAGCAACCTGCCCGCCCGGATTGTTTGCCTGCTGCTGGCTCAGCGTAAACCAATAAGTATAAACTGGTTTATCGATATTCTGCATTTCTACTTTTACCGTATCACCGGAGTATATCTTGGTATCGTTTTCCTGCAGGTCGAGGTTGACATATTTGCCGTCGATAAACTGGTCGTTATTAGCAAAAATACTTTTTACCTGGACGCTGTTTACATACATCACAAAGCGATATTGGTTGACAATATTGGGCGGATCCTGGAAATGCACGGTGATTACTTTTTCACCGTCGCTGGTGTTAAAGTAATTAGGTTTTGCAGAAATTGAATCAAGCGCTACAACGCCAGGCATTGTTGAATTGGATGTATATGTTTGTCCACCGGTTGTTACCGACAGTAAGTAACTATCGCCCACCCGACCCTGGGCGGGATCGACAGAATAGGTTCCGGCGGGGCCTTCAGTTAATTGAAACTGCTGGCCGTTGCTGTCAGTTATAGATACGGTTGCGCCACTTACCGGCGGGTAAACATTTAAACTGGTAAAAGGCACGTTACGGCTTAATATTACATATTGCGGTCCTGCGACATTAGTCATATTGCCTTCAATAACCAATTTGCCGCTAACATTGCCCAGGTCGAGGGTAATGATTTTTTTGCAGGAAGCCAATGCCAAAACAGCCAGGGTAATTAGAATGGAATAAATGGCGACTTTAGTTTTCATAGCTTAAAATTTAAAGTTCCAGGTAACTGATGGTATGCGTGTGGCAAAAATGCTGATCTCCTGGGCCTGCGTAGTATTAGGTATTGTTTTGCTATCCTGGAAATTAATGATATACGGATTACGATGGGCATAGACGTTGTAAATGCCGAAAGTCCAGCTGGAATGGTATTTCTTATGTTGTTTGCCTTCCAGTGTCGCACCAATATCCAGTCGGTTGGTTGAAGGCATACGGTAACCATTTCTCTCGGAGTATGAAAAAGTGGTTAGCCCCCCGATATTGTATTTGCCGGTTGGAAAGGTAACCGCATTGCCGGTTCCGTAAATAAAATCTGATGAAAAGCTCCATCTCTTATTGAGCTGATAAATACCCACAATAGAAATATCATGTGTTCTATCCTGCGTCGCAGGGAAATAATTGCCCTTGTTGATAGCAGCAAATTTGTCTTCGGTACGAGATAAGGTATAACCCACCCAACCATTAAATCGGCCATATTTCTTCTTTAAAAAGAACTCAATTCCATAAGCTCTGCCGGTGCCATATACTAATTGCGATTCTACATCCTGGTTAACCAGCAATTGAGCGCCATCTTTATAATCAATCTGGTTTTGAAGCCATTTATAATAGATTTCTGTCGAAAACTCCCAGGTGTTATCGGCCCAGTTTTTAAACCAGCCGGTTGATACCTGGTCGGCAATCTCGGGTTTCACATTATTGCTGCTCATCACATAAAGGTCGGATGGCGTATTGCTGGTTGAATTGCTTAAAAGGTGAATATTCTGGGTGTTCCGGTTATAAGACAGCTTGATTGATGTTTGATCATCCAATGCGTAGCTTGCTGACAGGCGTGGTTCAAGCATTATAAAACTCTTCACCGGTTGACCGGAGGAGTAAGTGGTTGAGCTCAGCGTATTACCGCTGGCATCATAGGTCTTAAAGGTGCCTGGTCCAAGCAGGTAAAGGCCGCTTAAACGCAAACCATATAATAAGGTAAATTTGTCGCTCGCTTTCCATTCATCGCTCACATAGATCGCATTTTCAAAACCGTAGCGTTTCTCTGTGGATATGTTGTTGAAACTTGATGAACCGGATGCAGAAATATCACCCGGCGCTATGTCGTGATGTAAGATATTGAAGCCAAATTTCAAAGTATGGTTATCACCCATTGAGTAGGACAGGTCTTCTTTCAGGTTCAGGTCAGTTATCTGTGAGGTTGCTTTAAAATCCGCATTACTCAGGAAGCTGCTGATTACGTAATTATAATTGCTAAAAACCAGCGAAGTATTAGAGAATAGCCTGCTGTTAAATAAATGGTTAAAGCGGATAGTTCCGGTTGAGTTGCCCCAGTCGGTACCAAAGGTATTTTTAAGTGCTAAAACGTCCTTGCCAAAGTAGCCCGATAGATAGATGGCATTCTTGTCATCAAAATGGTAATTGACTTTTGCGTTCAAATCGTAAAAGTAAATAGAGCTGCCGCGTATAGTAGAGTCGGACGAGGCCCGTAAGAAAAAATCAATATAAGTACGGCGCGCACTGATCATGAACGAACCCTTATTCTGAACGATTGGCCCTTCAACTTTGATGCGTGATGATATTAAACCCAGGCCTCCCTGTACGGTAAAGTCTTTGTTGTTACCCTCATTCATTTTGATATCCAAAACAGAGGACAATCGG
>CAIPPO010000031.1 GCA_903866915.1 uncultured Mucilaginibacter sp.
AAACTGAAAAATATAAGATCTTGAAAAGTAACTGGCAGAAATAACAACGCCGGGCGCTTTTAAAATAAAGAGTTTTCAATTCTAAAGCTGGTCGAAAGACCGGCTTTTTTTATGCTTTATTGCCGAAAACTTATAATACAAATCATTACCTGCACTGTTAACCCTAATTGCCGGTTTGATGCCGTAAATCGCTAAGTGCAATCAAAGACATCGCACCTTACTCTTTGAAAAAGCAACGGATTAAGCGATCCCACCCTGTGCAGCGTCTGCTTTTTACCGTTTTTGCTCCCATTTGCTTATCTTTCCAAATTGAAACTCTTCGTATGTACGACATCTGCTGCATAGGTCATATTACGCTGGACAAAGTGGTTACCCCCCGCGCCGAATTGCACATGGCCGGCGGCACAGCTTATTATTTTACTTCAGCACTGCAAAATATGGACCTTAGCTATCTTTTGGTTACCTCGGTGGCCGAAGGTGAGATGCATGTTATTGATGCTTTTCGTGAAAAAGGAATTGAAATATGGGCCTATCCAAGTAATTATAGTGTATACTTCGAAAATATTTATGGCGAAAACCTCGATAACCGAACCCAAAATGTTCTTCAGGAAGCAGACCCATTTACCATAGAACAGTTAAGTGAAGTTGAAGCCCGCGTATTTCACCTTGGGCCGTTACTGGCAAATGATATCCCCATTGAATTGATACAATACCTGGCTACAAAAGGGAAAGTCTCATTAGATGTACAAGGCTACCTCCGAAAGGTGGTAAATAAGAAAGTTAAGCCGGTCGATTGGCCCGAAAAGCAAAAGGCGCTGGCGCATGTTACATTTCTTAAGGCGGATGAAGCAGAACTGACAGTATTAACCGGATGCAGCAATGTGCAGGATGGCGCAAAAGTATTAGCAGATTGGGGCGTCAAAGAAGCAGTGATCACCAACGGCAGTCTGGGGTCGATGATTTACGCAGCTGGCATTTTTTACCAGATCCCTGCATATCCTCCCAAAAACCCGGAAGATGCAACAGGCTGCGGCGATACCTATATGGCTGGTTATTTATATTACCGGTCGAAGGGGTTTGATATCGAACAATCCGGCAATTTCGGGGCCGCAATTGCCAGCTTAAAAATGGAATCGCCGGGGCCTTATACGGGCGGCGAAAAGGAAATAATTGAACTGTTAACTAAAACTTATTAACTGTTAATTCAGTAAAAGGATTTCAATTATCTTATAATTTTATACCTTTAAACTGAACAGACGATCGTTTTATGAAAAAACTCCTGACATTGCTGCTTGTTGTTATTGGTTTACAGGCTTTTGCCCAGAACGACTCGTTGAAATACTACAATAAACTCCGTATCAATACCACCTCAAACGGAATGGAAATTTTGGGTGCCTGGGGGCTTGTTAATACCGGTGGAAGCGCCCTGGGTTGGGCCAATTCAGCAACACCACAATCCCGCTATTTTTACCAAATGAATACCATTTGGGGTGGGGTCGACTTTCTAACAGCGCTGTTAGGTTATACCGGCACCAAAAACCTGAGCAATAAAAACCTGAGCGCTGCCGAAATAGTAAAGCAACAGGAAAGGATAGAAAAAATATTCAAGATCAACTCCTATTTTGATATTGCTTACCTGGGTGCAGGAGCATATCTTACCATCGCCGGTAATTCACGTAATTCGGATCAGATGAAAGGTTATGGCGAATCGGTCCTGTTACAGGGAGGCTTCCTGCTTATTTTCGATGGACTGATGTACAAAGCTGAAAAAGGAAATGGTACCCGCCTGCGTCATTTCCTCGAAAAACACCCCATTACCTTCAATGGACGCCAGGTTGGGATAATTTTTGAGATGTAGGGAAAATTGCTACGCTAATAACCTGCAGTTTGTAAATTAAAACTGATCGGAATTGTATATGATATATCCACAGGAATTCCATAAACCTTTCCGGGATTCCAATTAGGTGATAGCTTCAAAACTCTGATTACTTCATCGTCACAACCCGATCCAATCCCTCTTACTATTTTAAGATTCCGCAGTTTACCCTGCTTATCAACCGTAAAATTAATAAACACCTTTCCCTGTATATTATTTTCTTTGGCAGCTGCTGGATAATGGATCTGACGTGCTAAAAACAATCCAAATTTCTGATCGCCGCCCGGAAATTCTGGATTTATGTTGTCGTTTGTAAAATGATAAACGTTGCCAGCCTTTGAAATACTTGTGCCGAATACTGATTTACCCATGGTATAAACACAGCTATAACTTAGCGTGTCATTATAATTACCTTTCCATTCCCCATTTTTCAAGCCATTAACGATAGCGCCCCGACCTTTAATTAACTTAAAGTCATCATCATATTCGATATGCGAGCCATTACCATCGCTTGCCAGGGATGTTCCGAGCGAATCCTTTGACGTTGTTATGAAATATTGATGTTGTGATTGATCATAATGACCAGTAAAATATTGTTTGCCGTTTGGGTAATAATACTGTTCATCGCCTTCAATCGTATTATTATGATAATTCTTGACATTTTTTCTGCGGCCATTTGGAAAGTACTCGATAAATATCCCTTCTCGTTTCAGATAGTAATTCGGTATAGTCGATTTCCCTACTAATTTTCGTTTTTTGTTGAGATAAAAATCTTCAACCAGATAAGAGTCTTCGTTAGTAGTATCTTTTGTAATCACCCTGATAAAATCAAGTTTTACACTATCTAAAGCAAGATCCCCGGCTTTGTCGAGGTAATAAATATTTACGCTTTTAGCCGGCACAACCTGTGCATTCACTGAATAATAAATAAATGCTGAAAACAGGGTAATAAATAAGGCTTTTCTAATCACTTTTTTAATGATCTAACTTTATAAAGATAAATTTTTTCCGATTATCATAAACTGACGATCACAATGTACTTTTTCAATCATCGCTAATTTTTTCCGATATATTATCACCGATAAAGATTCGTTCTGCCTCGAATTCCCTCAAACACTGCATCTCTATTTACCTTGTAGTTACCAAACAGTCTCACGTTATTGGCTTTTGGTTAGTGTGCTTCAGCCCTTTGATCTAAGTAGTTGGCCTGAATCGGGGTGCTCACTAATATAGTAAGGCACTCTAATCCCGCCGTTTATATGTCGACGAATAGTTCGTTTAATAAAATGCTGATAGACATACCTTTTCTAATATTAATAAATCACCTGAGATCCAACCAAAAATCAATTGGTAGGCTGTAAATCACGCGCACTGGCAATCCATATTGCCTACCGGGTACCCAGGGTGCTGAGGTTTTCTGCAAAGCCTCAACTGCGGCCTCATCGCAGCCCGACCCTATGCCTCTAACAACTTTTATTTGCTGAAAATCACCCTCTTTTCCGATAATAAAACTTAGGATCACCTTCCCCTGAACAAAATTTTCCTTTGCCTTTCTGGGGTACTTTATATTGGATGCCAGGTTTTTATAAAACTTCTGCAATCCTCCTTTTGGAAAAGGCTCCTCCTCCTCTTTCGTAAAATGGTACTCTTTTCCATTCTCATCATATGTTGTTCCTGAAACCAGCACACCGTTAGCATACAGGCAAACAAAGGTTGTCAGGGTATCTGATAATTTGCCTCTCCACTCTCCTTCTTTTAATCCGTTTGCGATAGGCCCTTTAGAAAAAACCCTTTTAAAGGTGTCGGCATAATTGATCAGGGTACCATTGCCATTTTTTGCCGTCGAATTGCCGTTCAGATCATAGGCATCCGCAATTACCTCCAGCTTCTTAGCGGTATCAAATACAGCGGTATAGTAAGGTTTTCCATTTAAAAAGAAATAGGCCAAATCAACAACAACGCCATTGTTATTATATTTGCCGATAAACTGCTTTTTACCATTGGGATTATAGGTTGTTCGTTCCCCCACAACCTTATCATCAGAATAAATTGCTGAATCCTGCAATTTACCATCGGGGTAGTAAACCAAACGCTTACCCGAATAATGCCCATTTTCATAGCTTACCAGCTCCTGCAATTGCCCGCTACTATAATAACGCTCAAATAGCCCCTGCCCCTTAAAATAAGGTCCGGGACTTAGCGACTTCCCTTTTAGCCTGATTTTCCCGTTAAAGTATACATCTTCAAGGTTGAACAATTTACTACTACCTGAGTCAGATTTCATAATCCTGGTAAAATAAGCGCTGTCGCGGTTATCGATCAAATTGGCAGCTTTATTGAAATAATAAAACTTTGAGCCGTGCGGGTTGTCATTATTTTCTTGTGCTAAGCAGGCTGTCGAGAAAACCAATAAAACCGAAACCAGGAGAAATGCTTTTTTTGTCATTAAGCGATATTGTTAGATTCGTTAAATATACATTGCTTAGGTGCAATTGAAAAGCAAGTAAGAATGTTTTAGTTGAATACTTAGAGTAAAAAATCCCATTATGGATTTTATCAAGCAATTTATATGGCAGAAAACTGATCCACCTCAAATTTTTTCAAACATTTAGTCACTTTCTATCTTGTAGTTAAACGGTAGTTTTACGTTATCGCCTTTGTGTTCGCATATGTTTGCTCAAAAAAAATCCCTGCTTATTTTAATTACGATACTGACCAGTACCGTCGTTTCGGCACAGGACACTACACTCATTAATAAACCCTTGCGCTGGAGCCTTCCCCAATGCATTGAATATGCTAAAAAAAACAATATCCAGATCAACTCACTTCGGCTCAGCAAATTAACCAGCGAGCAGGAGTATTTGTTGGCCAAAGCCGGGCGCTTACCCAACCTGGCCGGATCAGCATCACAAAACCTGACGCACAGTAATAGCGGCAATAATACAAATGGTGGCGGTGGTGCGGGATTCAGTACTTCTGGTCAATATACCTTGAATTCAGCTGTCACACTTTACAATGGCAATTACCTTAACAATAATATCCTGCAAAAGAATATTGCTCTGGAGTCGGCCAATTTGAATATCATCCAGCAGGAAAACGATATTACACTTCAGATCACCCAGGCCTACCTCACCGTTTTGCTGGACAAGGAGACCATAATCTCTGATACCTCGATCGCAAACACCTCTAAAGCGCAAGTTAAATTGGAAAAACAACGGTACAATGTTGGTAGCGTCGCTAAAAAAGACCTTATACAGCTGCAAGCACAAAATGCAACCGACTTATACAATCTGACATCAGCTATGAATACCGAACGCGGCGATCTGCTAACTTTAAAGCAATTACTGCTGTTGCCTACGGATGCCGATTTCGACCTTGTTAAACCTGATACTATTGTTACCGGCAATTCAATTACGCCGCTAAAAGCAGTTGAGGATACGGCCCTGAAAAATCGCCCCGAAATTCAAAATGGGCAAATTGCTGTTGATATCGCCCAATATGATGTAAAAAAGGCCAGGGCAGGTTACCTGCCTAGCCTTTCGGCTGGCGGAGCTATTGGCACTGATTATGCCGGAAGCAACAACTATTTTTCGCAATTGAATAATAATTTCTATCAGCAGCTGGGTTTAACATTGTCTATCCCCATTTTTACCCGCCGCGCTGTTAAAACCCAATTGGAAGAGGCAAAGATTAATGTCGACCAGGCTAAGCTCAACTATAGTAATACTAAAATTACGCTCTCGCAATCTGTAGAACGGGCATATATAAACGTCGAAAACGCACAGGCGCAGTATGACGCCGCATTGGTGCAATACCAGTTTAATCAGGAAAGTTATCGCATCGCCAATGAACAGTTAAAGATTGGCTCCTTCAGCATCGTCGATTTCCTGGTACAAAAAACAGCCTATATACAGGCACAACAGGCTTTGATACAAGCGAAATATAATCTATTGCTTACGCAAAAGATATATGACTTCTACAGGGGAATACCTGTCACTTTATAAACAAAAAGCAATGAAAAGCAGCTATAAAACGATCATTATTATTGCCGCCATCCTACTGGTGTCCGTAGGGATCTGGTTTTTCTTTTTCAGGAAAACATCTGCACCTGCTGCTGTGGTGACCGTTAAACCTGCCTATGGTTATATTGCGCAAAGCGTAACGGCAACAGGAAAAATTGAACCCGAGGACACGGTAACAGTGGGCACACAAATTTCAGGTATCATTCAAAAGCTTTATGTCGATTTTAATTCGAAAGTAAAGAAAGGTCAGCTGCTGGTTCAGCTTGACAAATCGCTTTTACAGGCCACGCTGGATCAATTCAAAGGTGCATTGCAAAACGCTCAAAGCCAGTTAGCATTTCAAAAGAATAACTTTAACCGCCAAAGTCAATTATACAAGGTTGAGGCGATCAGTAAAGCCGATTACGACAGTGCTGTGAATACCTATGATGCAGCAAAATCGAATGTCGAAACAGCGCAGGCCCAGGTCAGGTCGGCACAAAAGAACTTGTCTTATGCTGATATTTATTCGCCTATTGATGGCGTGGTCTTAAACCGGAATATCAGTCTGGGACAAACCGTTGCAGCAAGTTTTAATACTCCTACCCTATTTATCATCGCCAAAGACATTACGAAGATGGAAGTTGAAGCCAGCGTTGATGAAGCTGATATTGGTGATGTAAAAGCAGGGAATCGGGCAAGCTTTACTGTCGATGCATTTATTAACGATCAATTTGCTGGAACCGTGCGTGAGATCAGGCTGCACCCAACAGTTTCGGCCAAT
The DNA here is from genome assembly GCA_903866915.1 of uncultured Mucilaginibacter sp. GTDB lineage: Bacteria > Bacteroidota > Bacteroidia > Sphingobacteriales > Sphingobacteriaceae > Mucilaginibacter. The sequence continues at coordinate 6,662 of CAIPPO010000031.1, forward strand.
GTGGTGACCTATACCACCATCATTAATGCGCCAAACAATGACATGAAATTAAAACCCGGTATGACTGCTAACATCATTATTTATACTAAAGAAGTTAACAACGCACTATTGATACCGGTAAAAGCGCTCACTTTTTCACCCGATTCATCATTATTAAAAGATTACAAGATACAAGGCAAATTGGGTCACAAAATAAAAACTAAAGGCACAGCTGCCAGCAATACCCTGGGTATAAACACAGCAGCTCACGCCGCAAAAAGTCGCTCTGACTCCAGCGGAATAACCAGCGTTAGAGCTACCGTTTGGGTACTGCAAGGAAAAACACTGGTTCAAAAGCGGATCGAGACCGGGCTTAATGACAACTCGGCAGTGGAAGTTTTATCGGGCCTAAGCGTAAACGACCTTGTTGTAACCGGCATTAGCGGCGGAAATACCGGTATTGCTGCGACAGCCCCGGGATCAAGTCCATTTTTGCCGCAAAGGCGTCCCGGCGGAGGCGGTGCCAGCCGATGAGCAAGATCATTTTGGAAATAAAAGAACTGAAACGTGATTTCGTGATGGGAAGCGAAACGGTTCATGCCCTTCGCGGTGTTTCATTTAATGTGAACGCCGGCGAATTTGTAACGATCATGGGTAGCAGCGGATCGGGAAAAACAACACTGCTTAATATCCTCGGCTGCCTGGATAAGCCTTCGATAGGCAGCTATCTGCTGGATGGTGTCGACATTAAAAAACTATCGCGTGACCAACTTGCTAACTTGCGCAATCATAAGATCGGTTTCGTTTTCCAATCATACAACCTGCTGCCGCGTACCACCGCATTGGAAAATGTTGAGCTTCCCTTGTTGTATGATAAGGAAGTAAGTGCTACTGAAAGGCGTCAGCGGGCTCTGGCCGCCCTTGACCAGGTAAAACTGGCCGACAGACAGGACCATACCCCCAGCCAACTTTCCGGCGGGCAGCAACAGCGGGTGGCAATAGCCCGGGCATTGGTTAACGAACCGGTAATGATATTGGCCGACGAAGCAACCGGCAACCTGGATAGCCGAACTTCGTACGAGATCATGGCCCTGATGCAGGATCTGAACACGAACAAGGGTAAAACGATCGTTTTTGTGACTCACGAACCTGACATTGCTTCCTTCAGCAGCCGAACCATTATGCTTAGGGATGGTATGATACAAACCGACCAGGAAAATAAAAACAAACGTTCGGCAAAAGAAGTCCTGGCCAGCCTTCCGAAAACAGCCGACTATAGCACGGAAGCAAAATGAGCCTGATCAACCTGTTTCGGATAGCCTTTAAAGCGCTCGAGCGAAATAAGCTGAGGGCATTTCTTACTATGCTCGGTATCATCATCGGGGTAGGCTCGGTTATTGTAATGGTTGCTATCGGCCAGGGATCCAAACAAAGCATACATGATCAGCTTTCTAATATGGGCACCAATATGATCACGGTGCAACCTGCCAGTAATTTAAATGGTGGGGTAAAGATAGCAGGCACCAGTTTTCAGACATTGACCATTAAAGATATCGTAGCACTAAAAGCCGGCGCACAAAATATTACCGAAATATCCCAAGCCGTTACCGCAAGAGGGCAGGCGATCAATGGTGCCCTCAATTGGCCTACGCAAATGGCAGGCGTTAGTCCAGAATACCTGGATATCCGAAAACTAAGTCTACGCGATGGCATTGCTTTTACCCCTACGGATCTGCTTACCTCAGCAAAAGTATGCCTTATCGGGCAAACCGTAGTGGATAACTTATTTCCAAATGGCGAAAACCCGATGGGGAAAGTGATACGTTTTGGGAATATCCCCTTCCAGATCATTGGCATACTGAGCCCGAAAGGGTTTAACGCTTTTGGTCAGGATCAGGATGACATTCTGATTGCCCCATATACTACTGTACAAAAACGGATCCTGGCTACCATTTACTATACCAATATCTACGCCTCAGCAACCGACGAGGCTTCAACTGATGCCGCTGTACGAGAAATCACAACTATTTTGCGTGATTCACATCGGCTCACAGCCGTACAAGACAACGATTTTACAGTCCGGACCCAACAGGAATTGATAGCTACGTTAAGTTCAACGAGTGGTTTATTAACGGTATTACTCACTGTTGTAGCGGGCATATCATTGGTGATTGGTGGTATCGGTATTATGAACATTATGTATGTGTCGGTTACTGAACGTACAAAAGAAATAGGCCTTCGTATGTCCATCGGAGCACGAGGCAAAGATATTTTAATGCAATTTTTGATGGAAGCCGTGCTCATTAGTATTACCGGAGGCGTTATTGGAGTGATATTCGGTTTTCTTTCAACCCAGTTGGTCACGTTATTACTCAAATGGCCAACCATCATATCCGAATCTTCAGTGGTTCTATCATTTGTGGTCTGCGCCGTTACGGGTATATTTTTTGGCTATTACCCTGCACAAAAAGCCTCGCGCCTCGATCCTATTGAAGCCTTGCGGTACGAATAAAAACCGGCTCAATTTGGTTGAATATGCTAAAATGAAGCGCCTATACCTATAAAGCAAAAAACCTACGAAAAATTAATTTCCGTAGGTTTTTATGTAATTGCCAGGTTTCGATCGATTTTAAATTCAAACCAACATCATAGCTGTAGTATTAATTATTTATCATTTAAAAACGTCATCACCTAAATTTGTATTGGCAGTAGCGCTGGTAATTTTGTAATTGATCGGCATGCCGGCAATACCGTTGACCTCGCTAAAAGGTATTTTAACACCATTGCCTATAGCCTTGTAATCGCTGAAAGCCATGTGTGTAGCATTAGGCACATCAGCATATTGTTCCAATTTCAGGCCTGTTTTAACATCGTAAAAATATTTTACGCTGATGCCATCAGGTCCGGTTACGGTAACCAGATAGGCAGGTCCGCCACCGACGATATGGTATTGACTATCCAATTTAGCGGTATACCCATCCTGGCTGAAATCAAGCTCAGGAAATAATTTGTAACGTGCTTTTACCGCACCGCGTTCCTGTTTGCTTTTCAACTCCTGCGGACGTCCTTGTTGCACATATCTGATGCTATCACCATTGATGGCGATATGAAGGAAAACCGCATTGTTAAACTGAGGTATGGTTATATCCTGCAAGAATTTACCCTGTACTTTAAATTTATTGGTTCGCACAATATCGATACCCTGTACTGTACCGGATGAATTAATGGTCAGGTCATGTATTTCTTTTACATGTTCTTCACCACCGATAGCATCGAGGTAAGCCTTCACTACGCTTTGAGCAGTTGCGGTTTTATCCATTGCGATGCCACTCAATGCGTTATTTTCAGGGTTTACATCAGGCAGTACATGGTCCGGATCGATCAGCGCATAAACAACTTTTGATGTTGATTTATAGGCGAAGGTCCAGGTACCACCACGCTCCCAAATCTCGGCTGGTAAATTAACCCGTGAAACTTTACCATTTTCTTCTTTAACCTCAACAGTAGCCGGAAGCGCCTGCTCTTCTTTATTTTCGATTGTGATCAGCGAACCTTTTGAAGGATCATTATCAATATAATCAATTGATTTTACTGCCTGATCGTCTTTCCAGGTAGTACCGAACCACTCATTCCAAAACCAGCTTAGATCCTCACCTGCTGCATTGTCCATTGAATGGAAGAAATCCCATGGTGTAGGGTGCTTGAAAGCCCAGCGTTTGATATAGGTACGGAAGGCAAAGTCAAACCGCTCCTCACCCAAAATTTGTTCGCGCAATATCTTCAGGCCCATAGCCGGTTTTTCATAAGCGGCAAAACCCAGATAGTTAGGTTGAATCACATCCGGCGTGTTCAGAATAGCATCCGCATCGGGCGAAAACATAGCGCCAGCCTCTTTTTGCGCATCGCCTTTTTCATAATATTCGCCATTATTGAATACCTTGGTATCAACGTCATTAATAAAAGTGTTAAAACCTTCATCCATCCAGGCGTATTTCCGCTCGTTGGAACCAACGATCATCGGGAACCAATTGTGACCAAACTCATGGTTGGTAACGCCCCATAATCCGCCACCCTGGCTGTTGGAACCGCAAAATACGATACCTGGATATTCCATACCACCTACGATACCAGCAACATTGGTAGCAACAGGGTAGGTATATTCAAACCATTCTTTCGAATACAATTCAATACAGTTCTTCACATATTCAGTACTGCGACCCCAGGCTTTTACGCCTTTGCTTTCGATCGGATATACGGATTGAGCCAAAGCTTTTTTACCGCTGGGCAGGTTGATGCGTGCAGCATCCCAAATAAATGCCTTTGAAGCGGCCCAGGCCACGTCGCGGGTGTTCTTACACAAAAAATGCCAGGTAAGTAATGCTTTTGCCGGGTGGATCGAAGGATCTTTCAAATCGGCAGAATCTACGATTCCCACTGTTTTTTCACTCGCTTTTGCAGCAGCCAGGCGGCCTAATACTTTTGGTGTATAAACTTCAAGCGGGTTAAGCAACTCGCCAGAGCCTACCACTACCAGGTTTGATGGAGCAGTAATTGTATAATCAATATCGCCATACTCCAGGTAAAACTCGCTGGCACCCAGGTATGGAATCACGTTCCAGCCAGTTATATCGTCATAAACCTCCATGCGTGGATACCACTGAGCCATTTCATAGATCCAGCCATTTTTACTATGCTGACGTCCCATACGGTCGGTACCATATTCAGGCACATCGAATGCATAATTGATTTTCAGCTGGATAACACCACCGCTTGATTTTAGCGCGGTAGGTAATTTAACCTGTAGTCTGGTATCGGTAACCAGGAAATCTACCTTCTGAGCAACTTTGTTTTGGATGATAAACACCTCTTTAATCTCGTCGCCATTGGTAAATGTTTTATTATTAAAGCGACCGCCTTCTACCGGGCTGGTTGCCTCAGCGCGCGAATCCTGCTTATAGATATTCTGATCTACCTGCAGCCACAGGAAGTCGAGCGCATCCGGACTATTATTGGTATAAGTGATCAAAGTACTACCGCTCACGCGATGTTTTGCGGTGTCGAGGGTAACATTCAATTGGTAATCGGCACGATTTTGCCAGTATTTAGCACCCGGGGCTCCGGCCGCCGAGCGATAGATATTACCCTGCTCTCCTTTATAAAAAAGCGGGTTAAAAACCTTATGCTGATCATATTTATCAGCTGGTTTGTCGGTGTTTTGCGCCAGGCTTACCAAAGCCGGGGCACAAAAAAGAAGGGATAATGCTATCCTTGTCAGTTTCATATTTGAGATTGATTTTTTAATGGCAATTTAGAGTTTTTGGTTGATGTTATTCGTTTATAATTTGTCCTGATTATATAGACTACGTCACCAATAGCAATGTTACAGTTTTTACCGGGAATTATCTTTTTAGTACGAATCCCGATAGCTATCGGGACCGAAAGA
>CAIPPO010000032.1 GCA_903866915.1 uncultured Mucilaginibacter sp.
GTAAGCGTTGTTTGGCTGCCATATCGGCATTCATATTCGAGGATATGAAATTGATCAGGAACGAAGTGCTTTCGATATTTCTGATAGCGATGCCTGCCTCACTTGGAATATTGGGGGATAATTGAATAATGCTCATGGCCATATCCTTAATGGATGATACCATGGCTTTAAACTCTTTATCCTCTTTAGGCTTAATTTCTTTGAACGATTCAACAGTGGCTTTCAGGTAAGGCTCGCTTTGAACTTCTTCTTTCAAAATGAAACGCTTTTTACCTTGCAAGATCACTGTCGTATTGCCATCGGGCATTTGCAGCATTTTGATGATGAGTGCTACCGTCCCAACCTGGTTCAACTGGCTAAATGTGGGGTCCTCAATGGCTACATCCTGCTGGGCAACAACCCCGATCAATCGCTTGCCTTTATTGGCATCCCGAATTAATTTGATTGATTTATCCCTCCCTACCGTGATCGGAATCACCACACCCGGAAATAGCACCGTATTGCGTAAAGGCAATATAGCAAGTATCTCGGGCATTTGTTCGTTATTCATTTCCTCCTCATCCTCTGACGACATCAGTGGGAAAAATTCGGAATCTTCATTTATTATTGGCATTGCATGTTGTAAATCAAACGGATCAAAACTCATCAAATACCCTTTCTGTTAGTAGCGTCATAATGTCAGCCTGCAAAGTTACAGGAATTAAATTTGGGGGCAAAACAATACTTTTGGCCCCGGGATCAGTATAGTTCAATACCTGTGCCAATATGTATTAAGTTCAGGATTTTATTAAAGCTGCAGTGTCAGTTTTGTTAAAAAGCAATTTGTCGGGATAGAAAACACAGTAAGCAACATGAAATTTTGCCAGTTGACTTTTATTCTCCGGGCTGTATATTTGCCCAAACCCGAAATGATCTTACAACAAATTTGAACCCAGGATAATAAATTGAAATAAAATAAGTTAAAGCTTTTAGGTAAAGTATATTATTTTTGTTACAAAGTAAGGTATTCATGCGGCGACTGTCGGTTATCTTTACGTTTTTAGGACTATTAGCCTTGCAGACTGCAAATGGGCAGAATGCCTATTTTAAAATGGGTCAGCAGGCTTTTTTTGATGGCGACTTTAAGGCAGCCGTTGCTCACCTGGAAAGATCCTGCATTATCGACTCTACCAACACCAGTGCACTTTGGATGCTGGGTTATTCCTATTATCATAGTCAGAATTATAAAAAGTCGATTGCGGCTTATAACCGCGTGATTGCGTTGAAACCTGCCGACGCTTCAGCTTATTATTATCGTGCGCGTGCTAAAGCTTTTTTTGCTGTAGAAGGTACTCAACCTGATGCTGATAAAGAAAAATACCTGCTGGGCGCAATAGTTGATTATACAAAAGCGATTGATATTGACCCGAATGACACGCAGAATAACCAGAAATGCTATCAGAACCGCGGTATCGCTTACCGTGAATATGGCGAATTTAAACTGCAGCCGGGTAATAAGTTTTATGATAAAGTAAGAGGCATCAATTCACTCAAAGCCTCTATCAACGATCTTCAGAAAGTTTTGGCTGATGACCAAAGCCGCACAGATATTTCTGCCTTGATCGATCTTGCAAAACAACGACTGGCTGATGCAGCTGCCGTTCCGGCCCGCCACTAATTGATCAGGCCTTTGATGTTATAGATATTGGTGCCCAGCATTCGGGTATACTGCTTTCTTTGCACCTGGTAGAGCGAGTCGGGAAAATAGCTCAGCTTTTCTATAGTTTCTGATAGGTTTTTGCCAAAAACCGTGCGTTTGGTATAATTATGGATCAATATCCATTTGATTTGATTTCCTTCTTTTTTGATCAGAATATCATGCGTCCTAAGGTCGGGATCGCGAGCGGTATACAAAATAAAACTGCCGGAAGTATCAGCTTTATAGCTGCCTTTCCACGCTGCTTTATTGATATCAGATGCAATAAACAGGCTAAATTCTGATTGCCAGTCGCCGATGTTTAAATGCTGTGTTTCGGAATTACCGTTATGGATTGAAGTTTTAACGATCGCCGGATCGCGCTTAGCCATCCGGGCCGCCTCCGCATGAAAATACCCTTTCAGATCGAAATAATTTGACCGGCCAGATGAGCTGGTGTCAGGTTTGCAGCCTGCCGAAAACAGCATCATTATGCAGGCAACATAAGGTATATATCTTTTACACCAGTACATTGCCGGTCATTTCAGGCGGAATAGGTACTCCAATCAGTTTCAGAATAGTGGGAGCAATGTCGCCCAGTTTGCCATCCTTTACAACTGTCACATCCTTATCGATAACGATAAAGGGTACCAGGTTAGTAGTATGTGCGGTATTCGGCGAACCATCTTCATTGATCATAAAATCGGCATTACCGTGGTCGGCTATGATAATAAATGAATAACCGTTTGCGATTCCGGTCTCAACGACAGCTTGAGTACATTGGTCGGCGGTTTCTGCAGCTTTTTTAACCGCTTCAAAAACACCGGTATGCCCAACCATATCAGTATTGGCAAAATTGAGTATCACCACATCAGGCCATCCACTCTGCAATTCCGGAATAATGGCATCACGGATACCGGCAGCGCTCATTTCGGGCTGCAAGTCGTAAGTAGCCAATTTGGGTGACGGTATCAGCAGTCGTTTTTCATTTTCAAATTCTTTCTCGCGTCCGCCTGAAAAGAAGAATGTTACGTGGGGATATTTTTCTGTTTCTGCTATTCTTATCTGGTTTTTGCCAGCATCCTGCAATATCTCGCCCAGCGTCTTACTCAAGTCGTCTTTCTTAAATACTACGCGTACATTTTTGAAAGTTTCGTCATAAGTGGTCAGCGTAACATAATGCAGGTCAAGCGGAACCATCTGTTGTTCCGGGAATGCTTTTTGGGTAAGCGCCATGGTTATTTCGCGGCCACGGTCGGTTCTGAAATTGAAGCAGATCACCACATCATCATTTTTGATCACTGCTACCGGCTCGCCGTTTGCGTTAACCTTAACAACCGGCTCGATAAACTCGTCAGTAACACCGGCATCGTATGATTCTTGTATAGATTTGGTGATGCTGTCAGTTGGCTTGCCAGTACCATTGACCAATAGATCATAGGCTTTTTTTACGCGTTCCCAGCGATTATCGCGGTCCATTGCAAAATAACGGCCGATGATCGATGCGATCTGGTAGGGGGTATTTTTGATATGGTCTTCCAAATGGTTTACAAAACCGATACCTGAATTAGGATCGGTATCGCGGCCATCAAGGAAGGCATGTATATAGAGGTTTTTTACGCCCAATTCGTCGGCAGCATCCGCCAGGCCTTCAACGTGCCTGATATGTGAGTGTACGCCACCGTCGGAAACCAGTCCGATCAAATGCACATTTTTATCATGCTCGATGGCATATTCAAAGGCTTCTTTCAGCACCGGGTTGCTAACAAACTCATGATCGTCAACAGCTTTATGGATACGGCCAAGCTCCTGGTAAACAACGCGACCAGCCCCCAGATTCATATGACCAACTTCTGAATTTCCCATCTGTCCTGCAGGTAAACCTACTGCTGTACCAGATGCTTCCAGTTTAGAATTCGGATATTTTTTTAGCAGCGAATCAAAAAATGGAGTATTCGCCTGGTAAATGGCATTTGATTCATCGTTCCGGCCGTAGCCCCAGCCGTCGAGAATAATGAGGGCTACTTTTTTGTTTTTTTCCACGCTGCAAATATACAGGCAGCGAATTAACATTAAAAACCTAATCTGTTGAAATAGCTTTAATTTTCGATGTGATTTGTTTTCCGGGAGGCATCCTTGCAGTCGGATGGACAAGTGCTAAATCCTTGTTTTTTGCTAGGGTACTTTGGTTTTACCGGCCAGGTGACATTGTTTTATCATGAGGTTTCAGATTCGCTGGTAAAATAATCCCTAATAGTTGTTACTTTTGGGCGTTTAAAGCTGAAGGTTTGGATAAAAAACTTATTCATCAATTTATTGCCAGCACATTAGCCGAGGATATTGGCGATGGAGACCATACGTCGCTGGCAACTATTCCCGAAAATATTACAGGTAGAGCTAAATTGCTGGTCAAAGATACCGGTATTATAGCCGGCGTTGAACTGGCGTTGGCAATATTTGAGCAGGTTGATCCGGGTTTAGCGGTTACTTTGTTCAAACACGACGGCGATGTTGTAAAGCCGGGTGATATCGCATTTGAAGTTACAGGCAATCCGCGCAGTATATTAACAGCCGAGCGACTGGTTTTGAATTGCATGCAGCGGATGTCGGGTATAGCCACTACAACACACCAGATCGTTGAATTGCTTGCCGGTACCGGGACAAAAGTGCTTGATACACGAAAAACCACTCCGGGATTCAGGTACCTCGAAAAATGGGCGGTTAAAATTGGTGGTGGTGTCAACCACCGCTTCGGACTTTATGATATGATCCTGATCAAAGATAACCATGTCGATTATTCAGGTGGCATTCGGCAGGCAATAGAAAATACTCATCAGTATTTAAAAAAAAATAATAAGACTTTAGCGATTGAGATCGAAGTACGAAGTTTGGCTGAATTGGAACAAGTTTTACAAATTGGCGGTGTCGATCGGATATTACTGGATAATTTCGAATTAGGTAACTTGAAAGAAGCTGTCAGAATGATCAACCAGAGCTTTATCACCGAAGCTTCCGGAGGCATTACGATCGATAATATCAGGGATTATGCCGAATGCGGGGTTGATTTTATCTCGGTTGGCGCATTGACCCATTCTGTAAAAAGTTTGGATTTAAGTCTAAAAGCGATCAAAGAATGATATTAAAAGCAATATTGCGTTATCATTTTATTAATATTGTGCAGAGATGATCACTATTGGTTCCGTTTCAGCGCTTATTATGGCCTATCTGTTGGGTTCTATTCCCACTGCGGTTTGGATAGGTAAGATATTTTACGGGATCGACGTTCGCGAATATGGCAGCGGAAACGCCGGTGCTACCAATACTTTTCGGGTATTAGGCAAGAAAGCCGGTATACCCGTTATGCTGATCGACATTCTAAAAGGTTTTACGGCAACCTGGCTCGCACGCTTCATCGGCACCTCAGTTACAGGGGGGCCACACTCCCTGCTCATCAATTACCAGCTGGCTCTGGGTATTGCCGCAGTAATGGGCCATTTATTCCCGGTATTTGCCGGATTCAGGGGTGGAAAGGGGATCGCTACTTTATTCGGAATGGTATTGGCCGTAAATATTGCTGCAGCACTGTTGTGTGTAGTGGTTTTCCTGCTTGTGCTGCTGATAACAAGGTATGTTTCTTTAAGCTCCATTACTGGTGGTTTTACCTACCTGGTGGGTGTTAGCCTTATCTACAATAAAAACACCAATAACATGGTGGTGATATTTGGCATGTGTATCTGCCTGCTCATATTGGTCACCCATCAAAAGAATATAGAGCGTTTGTTGAAAGGCAAGGAGTCGAAGGTCAATTTATTTAAGCGAAAAGAGGCCTGATAGACTGCTGCTGTACCTGGTTTAATTTCAAAATATCATGGCAAAGAAGAAGTTTTTGGAGGCGCGTTGGCTAAACCTGCTCATGTTCAATTATGAGGTCGATCCGGCCGTATTACAAGCTCATATACCACCAACTACCGAGCTCGACTTGTGGCAAGGAAAATGTTTAGTGAGTATGGTGGGTTTTCTTTTTAACGACACCGCTGTAAAAGGCATCAAATGGCCATTGCATGTTAATTTCGAGGAGGTAAACCTGCGCTTTTACGTCAAACATTTTGATGGAACGCAATGGAAACGCGGCGCTGTCTTTATCAGTGAGATCGTACCTAAGCCACTGATCGCAACCATTGCCAACTTGCTTTATAAGGAACATTACAGTGCAATGCCCATGCGACACTCGATCAAACAACTAGATGAGCAACGGACTAATTATTTGTACGAATGGAAATTCGACGGGCGATGGGCCAATCGCCTGGGAGGAACTGTTGATCAAAACGACATGAAGCCGATCGCTAAAGGCAGTCAGGAAGAATTTATACTTGAGCATTACTGGGGATACAACAAGATCAATAAAAAGTCGACATGGGAATACCAGGTTGAACATGTGACATGGAATGCCGCCAATGTGATCGACCCGGTATTTGAAGCGGAGATAGGGCGCATTTATGGAAAAGAGTTTGTTCCGTTTTTAGAGCAAAAACCTTATTCTGCCTTTTTTGCTGATGGATCGGAAGTAGCCGTAAGGGAAGTAACCAAATTACGCGTATAAGTAAAACGCCTCATTAAACTGTGTTTAAAGAGGCGATTGGCAAACCAGTTATCTTCAGTCAATTAATGCAGCGTCAGGGTTTGTAAGCGATCGGGACCTACAGACAGGTATTTTACCGGTACACCCAATTCAGCTTCGAGGTAGTCGATATAATTCTTCAATTTTTGTGGTATCTGCGAAAGTTCGGTAATGCCGGTCAGGTCTTCGTGCCATCCTTCTATTTCCTTGAAAACCGGTTCGGGATTGATCGAACAGATATCATAAGGCATATAATCGATCAACTCGCCCATGTAATTATAGTGTGTACAGGCGTAAATTTTATCGAAACCGCTCAAAACATCAGCTTTGGTCATTACCAATTGGGTAACGCCGCTCAACATGATCGCATATTTTAGAGCAGGCAGGTCGATCCAGCCTGTACGGCGCGGGCGACCCGTGGTGGCACCAAATTCGTGACCAATACGGCGCAGTTCTTCGCCGGTCTCGTTATCCAGTTCGGTAGGGAAGGGGCCACCGCCTACACGGGTGCAGTATGCTTTAAAAATACCGATTACGTCGCCTATTTGACGTGGTGCAACACCTAAGCCGGTGCAGGCACCAGCAGCCGTGGTATTAGAAGATGTAACAAATGGGTAAGATCCAAAATCGATATCAAGCATAGCGCCCTGAGCGCCTTCAGCTAAAATCTTTTTACCTTGTTTCAGGTAATTATTAACCAGGTGTTCTGAATCAACCAGCGGGAATTGTTTGATCAGTTCTACCGCTTCAAAAAATGCCTGGTTGCGTTCGGTCAGGTCAGGCGCTTCGCCGTAAAGCGCTTCCAGCATGGCCAGGTGTTTGCCTGTCAATTTTTTATAACGCTCTTCAAAATCCGGTAAAGTAATATCACCGATCCTTAAGCCATTGCGGCCTGTTTTGTCCATATAAGTCGGACCGATACCTTTCAGTGTCGAGCCTATTTTGCCTTCACCCATCTTCTTTTCAGAAGCAGCGTCGAGCAATTGGTGTGTCGGCAGGATCAGATGTGCTTTTTTCGCGATAACCAGATTCTTTTTTGCTAAAAGATCGTGGCCGGCATTTTTTAGTTTTTCTATTTCCTTTTTAAGCGTGATGGGGTCGATAATTACACCATTTCCTATCAGGTTCAATGTATTTTCAAAAAATATACCAGATGGTATGGTATTTAAAACGAATTTTTTTCCGTCAAATTCAAGTGTATGCCCGGCATTTGGGCCGCCCTGGAAACGTGCAATCAGGTCGTAATTTGCACTCAGTACATCAACAATTTTACCTTTTCCCTCGTCGCCCCATTGGAGCCCTAATAATACGTCAACAGCCATTTATTTAATTGGATCGTTAATCAAAGGTGCCAAAGTTATACTTTTCTGTCGCAATAACCCGCTTTAAGTTTTTCACAATTTCCGTAGAGATTCAGCGAGTGATGTTTGATCTCGAATTGTAATAGCCCACCCATCATGCTTTGTATCTGTTGGATACGCGGGTCGCAAAATTCAACCACCTTACCACAATCAAGGCAGATAATGTGATCGTGCTGCTTATAACCGTACGATTTCTCGAACTGAGCCATATTTTTGCCGAACTGGTGTTTGGTCACCAGGTCGCAGGAAACCAATAGCTCCAGCGTATTGTAAACCGTTGCCCTGCTTACACGGTACTTTTTATTTTTCATGTGGATATATAATGATTCCACATCAAAATGATCGCTCCGTGAATAAATTTCTTCCAGTATGGCAAAACGTTCGGGCGTTTTCCTGAGGTTTTTATTCTCGAGATAAGCCTCAAAAATCTTTTTGATCATGTCAATAGTTTCCTGCAGGGCCATAGTGGATAATTAAGAAGGCAAATTTACAAAATATATCAGTTTTTAAAGGGTGCATCGGACAGCTGTTCCTGCAAACCATTTCATCGGCTATTTCAGGATGCAACCTCAACGGCAGAGTCAAAACGCGTAACTGCGGTGATACCCTTCACCATTTTTAATCGTTTGATCAGGTTCTCGAGGTGTTCGGTATCATTTACATAAACCATGATCGAACCTTCGAAAATACCATTATCGCTATCAACGGTGATGGAGCGGATATTTACCTTAAAATCGTTTGAAATTACTGTCGTTAATTTGTTGATCAAACCCACATCATCAATACCAGTGATACGCAGCCCGGTAAGGAAGGCCAATTCCTGCTGGTTGGTCCAGCGGGCCTTTACAATCCTGTAGCCATAATTGGCCATCAGTTTTGCCGCATTGGGGCAATTGGTACGGTGTATTTTGATGCCATCACTAACGGTGATAAAGCCAAATACATCATCACCCGGAATAGGGTTGCAGCAATTTGCCAGTTTATAGTCGATCTTCTGCATATCCTCGCCGATCAGCAAAATATCACTGTCTTTGGTTTTTATGCTGCGCAGTAAGTTTTGTACCTGATCGTTCTCTATTTTATCCTGTGGTTTATTTTCGACAACTTTTTCCGAAGCCTGGTATTCTTTCAGGTCCTTCATGTCGATCAAACCTTTAGCCACATTAAAGAACAGATCCTGGGTTGATAGCAGTTTAAAATAATAGCTCAGTTTATGCAGGTTATCAGAATTGTAAGTGATCTTCAGCGATTTCATTTTTCGCTCCAGTATCTCCTTGCCCTCATCGGCTATCTTGCGTTTCTCTTCCTTCAGGGCCGATTTTATCTTGGCTTTTGCCTTTGCTGTTACCACCACATTCAGCCAGTCTTCCTTCGGAGTTTGCTTGCTCGAAGTGATTACCTCTACTTGGTCGCCGTTTTGTAATTTGTAACCCAGCGGAACTAATTTATGATTCACTTTTGCGCCGATACAGGTGGCTCCCACATCAGTATGTATTTCAAAAGCAAAATCGAGCGCTGTTGCGCCTTGCGGTAACTGTATCAAAGCCCCTTTCGGTGTGAAAATGAATATTTCGTCCGAGAAAAGGTTCATTTTAAAATCATCCAGGAAGTCGAGTGCATTTGATTCCGGGTTTTTCAGCATTTCGCGCACCTTTTGTACCCATTGATCCAACCCGCTATCAGTAGAAGATTCCTTATATTTCCAATGTGCTGCAAATCCCTTTTCAGCAATTTCGTTCATTCTTTTGGTACGGATCTGCACTTCTACCCATTGCCCACGGGGACCCATAACGGTGGTGTGCAGCGACTCATACCCATTTGCTTTGGGTGATGATATCCAGTCGCGCAACCGATCAGGATTAGGCCGGTACAGATCGGTAACGATAGAATAAGCTTTCCAGCATTCTGCTTTTTCATGCTCAGGAGCACTATCCAGAACGATACGAATAGCGAAAAGGTCGTATACTTCCTCAAAAGGTATCGCCTTTTTCTTCATTTTATTCCAGATAGAATGGATCGATTTCGGGCGACCAAAAACATCGGAATGCAGTTCCTGACTTTCCAGGACCTTTTTCAGTGGCTCGATAAAATCGCGGATAAACTTTTCGCGTTCGGCTTTTTTCTCGTTTAATCGTTTTTTGATGAATTGGTAGGTCTCACGTTCCATATATTTCATGGAAAGGTCCTCCAATTCAGATTTTATAGCGTACAAACCCAGGCGATGGGCCAATGGGGCATACAGGTATACTGTTTCAGACGAAAGTTTGAGCTGCTTATCGCGCGGCATGAACTCCATGGTGCGCATGTTGTGCAGCCTGTCGGCAAGTTTGATCAGGATCACCCGAACATCATCTGCCAGTGTGAGCAGCATCTTCCGGAAATTTTCGGCCTGCAGCGA
>CAIPPO010000033.1 GCA_903866915.1 uncultured Mucilaginibacter sp.
CATGGTCGATAGTCCATGGTCAATTGAAAATTTATAATTGAACGGTCGTTTAGCTTCAAGTTAATCTGCTTTCCCGATAACTATCGGGACAAACGAACAAGCCTGCAGGCGGGCATGTCAGCGTATGAAAAACGTAAAAAAGGAAAATTTGCCGGTTAAAATATGCGTGGTTTGCAACAGGCCCTTTAGCTGGCGCAAGAAATGGGAAAAAGTTTGGGATGACGTTAAATATTGTAGTGATAGGTGTCGAAATAATAAATAGGGGAGCTAAATGCGGAAGACGGTAGTCTGAAGTCTACTTGCATATTGGTCCGTAGTCAAAGGCTAGGGACAGCGGTCGCAATTGAAATGCCGCCCCAAACTTTCAAATTTTCAAATCACCTAATTTTCAAATCACTCCTTCACCGCCGTCACAAACGACCCATCCTCACCAGTAGTTTCAAAAATGATATCCTTGTCGGTTAGTTTAGAGACGATGAACGGGAATACCCGCGTTTGGCCACCGGGCAAAATTTCTTTGTAAACAATACTGTCGCCAGCCAGGGTATAGGTTCCGTGCGATAAAATGCCGCCGCCCCACCAAAGTTGCAGGCTGTCTTTGCTCACCAGCAGGTAGGGTTTTTCCGTTTTTAATTCATCGCTTTTAACGCTGTCGGGCGGATGGGCGTTGGGGCTTTCAACTTTAATATAGTTCCACTTTCCGTAAAGTTGGGCAGGGCTCAGTTTTATTTTTTGTTTGCAGGAAGCAAAAAGCAGGAGGGTTGCGCAGGCAAATAATATCGTTCGGTATATCATATCTAATTGAAACCTTAAAAATAGTTATTATCGTTTGTTTTTAATGCTCCAGGCATTTTACACTGTTCGAATGCTATTCAAGTTGATTACTTATTCCCTTTTTTGGACACGGTTTTAGAACACGATTTTCAGGATTTTTTTTAGATAAACAGGATTTTTAAGCTAAGAGACTTGTGCGGAGTGATTAAGCCTTATTCGGCTCACTGATATGCGGTCTTTCAACCTCCATCAATTCTTTTTCCTTCAGCTGCTCAGTCGTACTGCTGGCATAATTCAGTTTCCTGAACCGCCAAAGCGCAAAAGCCGGTTCCTGCATGCGGCCGATGAGTTTAAAGTATTTGGGGAAATTGTGCACTTCTTCCAACAATACACCCGGTACGATGCCATTATTATCCAGTATCTCACGTATCGTATATTCCTTATCCTTCGTGATCCAGATCTCGAAATCGCGCCTTACCTCCTCCGCCTTTTCCGGGTCGATACGGGCATCTATGCATATTACTTTGTCGCCGGGAATCATAGGGAAATTGGTAAATTGAAAATTTGATAATTTGAAAATGGACTTAACGAGACGGCAATCCAACTATGAACCAATCACCAAGACACATTTACGTTTTTTAACTAAATTAACATATTTTACAGCATGTCAATTGATCGTACAAAATTTAACACCTGTTTCTGTTAATCCAAACACAACAATCCCGATAGCTATCGGGATAACTATAATAAGTAGTTACTTCCCACCCGCATTCTTCAAACTATCCTCCTGCGCCTTAGCCTTCTTCTTAAAATAGCCTTTCAGCAGAAAGTTATGTTGAGCGGCTTCGAGGTCGTCATTAAGTTTGACGGAGCTTTTTTGCAGGTTGTTAAGCGAGGTGCGAACCTGTTCGGCACCTTTGGGGTCGTTCAGTAATACGCCGAGGGCGTTGTCTGTAGTAGTTAGTTTTTTGCTGGCTGTGTTCAGGTTATCAACCAGGGTGTTGGCATTGGTTGTCGCTTTTTGTAGCTGCCCCAATGCTGCACGTATTTTATTGAAAGTGGTGGTATCGGTAAGCAGGTTATCGGTCAGCCCGCCCTTGGTATTCATCTTTTTGGCAAACACATCAAGTTGCCCTGCCAGTTGCGCAGCGGTTTGGGTAGTAGTTTGCAGGTTGCGTATGGCATTCTTTAGATTCAGAGCCATGGTGCTGTCGGCCAGTAATGCACCAACGGTACCTTTACCCTGCAGTATAGCGTGGCTTAGGTTCTTGAAGTCGCTCGTAATAGCCAGCAGGTTCTCGTTGTTTTTTTGAAAGGTCTTCATGATATCATCCGTTGATAATTCCTTTTCAACAGATAGGGTATCGTCTTCCTTAATGATCGGCGCCTGTGCGTTGCCACCTTCAATCACAATGATCTTGTTTCCGATCAACCCATCAGACCCAATTTTTACCTGGGCATTATCATGAATAAATTGTTGAGCCTCCTGGTCGACAGTCAGTTTTACAAATACCTGGGCAATACCAACAAAGCGCATTTTAGTGATGGTGCCCACCTTAACCCCCGAAAACCAAACGCCATTGCCTGGCTTCAAGCCATTTACATCGTTAAAAACAGCATTGATGTGCACGGTTTTTGCAAAGGTTTTTTGCGATCCTCCGAGCGTAAAAACGCCGAGTACAAATACCACGAGGCCGAGGGATAAAAATATGCCGGTGATTACTGCTTTCCTGTTATCTGGTCTATCCATGTTAAAATGGTATGTATGCTTGGGTGTTTTATTATTCTACAAAATTATATTCAAAAAACGGTTTTACACGCTTATCGTCGGTGTCAAACACTTCGTTGAAAGTGCCCACATGCTCAAATTTCCCATCGAGCAACATGGCAATACGATCGCCCGTGCTTTTGGCACAGGTAAGGTCGTGGGTAATAATGATCGACGAGGTATTGAAGCGTTGCTGTACTTCGTTGATCAGGTCATTTATTTCGATGCAGGTAATGGGGTCTAGTCCGGCAGTCGGTTCGTCATACAGCATGATCTCGGGGTTTAGTATCAACGTGCGTGCAATACCTACGCGCTTCCGTTGCCCGCCCGAGAGTTCAACTGGCATTTGGTTAATAGTGTGCAGCAAACCAACAGCATCTAAAACCGATTCTGTTGCTGTATCGATTTCTTTTCGCGTCATCCCTTTTCGGTTCCGCACCAGCGGGAACTCAAGATTTTGACGCACGGTCATACTATCATATAGCGCACTGGCCTGAAAAGAGAAGCCGATTCTAATCCTTAATTCCTGCAAATCCTTCTCGCGGATGGTATTCATATCATGACCGAGCACGCTTACGTCGCCGCTATCGGCACGCAGCATTCCCGAGATGATCTTGATCAGTACTGATTTGCCCGTGCCGGAGCGTCCCAGCACCACCAGGTTTTCGCCCTGATACAAGTCAAGATCGATACCCTGCAGCACCTTCATATCTCCGAACGATTTATACAGATCGCGGATGGTGATCACGGGGTTATTATAATCGATTTTTGCCTTTACCTTTTCCATTACCTGAACCAGCCCGTTAATTGTACGATGATCATTTCTTCAATAAACACCAGGAACATTGCCGTAACTACCGCACCATTAGCTGCCTTACCTACGCCTTCTGTTCCTTTATTCGAATAATAACCCTGATAGCATCCTACGATACCAATGGTAAAACCAAAAACGATCGACTTGATGAGCGATGATTCAAAATCAAGGAAGGTGATCGGCTCAAAAACGGCTTCCATATAAGCCCGGTAGCTGGTTCCTTCGTTGCCTGATACATTCAGGTAACCCCCTAACAAAGCTATAAATGCAGTATAGGTAGCCAATATTGGTATCACAATTGTGGTAGCAAGCACGCGGGTACAAACCAGGTATTTAAAAGGCTTGGTACCTGAAACTTCCATAGCATCAATCTGTTCGGTAACGCGCATTGAGCCTAGTTCGGCACCAATACTTGATCCTACTTTTCCAGAGGCGATGAGCGCAGTTACCAACGGAGCCAATGCGCGCAAAATAGCGATAGATACCAGTGAAGGTAGCCAGGATGTGGCGCCGAAATTGGCTAATGATGGTCGGGATTGTTTTGTAAAAATAAAACCTACGATAAAGCCTGTAAGCGTTATCAGCGTAAAGGAGCGCACACCAGTTTCATAACACTGACGCATTACTTCCTTAAATTCGTAAGGCGGCATAAACGCTTCTTTAAAAAAACGGTAGATAAACGAGTTTATCTTAGCCATTTCGGCAAAGAAATTAGCAAGCCGCCTGAGGAAAGGAGAGCGGTTTTTTTTAAGTGGTGCAACTGTGCTTTCTGTGGTATCCATTAGCGGGCGTAAAGGTATCACTTATCAGCGTATCCTATATCAAATGAATATAAATTCTTAGCAAGTTAATCTGAAAATTGATAAATAGTTAACAACAATCGCCCGGAAACGTTTTAAACTATTTTAAAAGATAATAGCCGGACACCGGTGGTTTAATGAATTTTTGGGAAAATAAAGATTTCCTCATTCGGTGCTGTTTATCGCGATAATAATACGCCGCATAAACTGGTCAAATCGTTAAGTATCGGCGTTTTGCAGTAAATTATCTTTTTTGTGTTAAATTCGTACCATATCCTTCTTCAACTTTGAACTTCAATTTTTTGAATGATGAATAACAATATGATGCGTGAAATTACGCCGCTCACCCCAAGTGATTGTTTTACAATCTTTTCAAGGGTAAAGCAGAAATTTGATTTTCCGCTTCATTACCATGAAGAATTCGAGTTGAACCTGATTCTGAATGCGAAAGGGGCAAAAAGAGTTGTAGGAGGGCATATTGAAGTTATTGATGAAGTTGAATTGGTTTTAGTAGGGCCCAACCTGTATCACGCCTGGTTTACTCATCAATGTACAGGTGGTAATATCACTGAGGTCACTATTCAATTTCATAAAGATCTTTTTGACGAGAAATTTTTGAAGCGTAACCAGCTGAGCTTTATCAAAAATATGCTGGAGCGTTCGCAACGGGGTATTTTATTTTCGCAGGATGCGATACTGGCGCTGAAAGACCGACTGCTCGCTTTAGATAAAAAAACGGGCTTCGACTCGGTTTTGGAATTGCTTTCCATCTTGCATGATCTTTCCATTTCGCGCAATATGCGGGCACTTTCCGATCTGTCATTCACTAATGAAAAATTGAATTACAATAGCCGGCGGATAGAAAAGGTATTTGAATTTATGAACAATAATTACAACAAACAAGTGACACTGGCCGAAGTATCGCGTATAGCCAATATGCCCGAAGCTTCATTCAGCCGCTTTATCAAAAAGCGCACCGGCAAAACCTTTATCGATAGTTTGAACGAGATCCGCCTGGGGCATGCGTCCCGGATGCTGATCGATACGACCAATACTATTGCCGAAATAGCCTATAAATGCGGGTTTAACAATATATCCAACTTCAATCGGATATTTAAGCGGAAAAAATTCTGCATCCCCAAAGAGTTCAGGGAGACTTATACCGGGAACAGGGTGTTTATTTAGGGGTTGGTTGTCCCGATGGTTAGGGGGAGAGTTGATTCAGTTGATTCAGTTGATCAGTTGTCGCGATAGCTGGGTGGTTTGGTTAAGCTATTCTGGCATCCGATACAATCAAACGTTAAAAAAGTATTAGTTGGGTGTTATTTAACTACCTACTTTAGTCAATACCAGTTATTCGCAAAAAATCCTGAAATGAAGTTGTCTGTTTTTGATATTGCCATTATCCTGCTTTACCTGTCGAGCACTATTTTTATTGGCATCTGGTATCGGAAAAAGGCAAGTCAGAATAAAGATAGTTATATGCTGGGCGGTAAATCGCTGCCATGGTATAAACTGGGCCTGAGCGACGCTTCTGACATGTTCGATATCAGCGGCACCATGTGGATGGTAAGCCTTTGCTTTGTTTACGGCATGAAAAGTATCTGGATACCCTGGCTATGGCCCGTATTTAACCAGGTATTTTTGATGATGTACCTTTCGCGCTGGCTGCGTCGCTCCAATGCAACTACGGGCGCCGAATGGCTGCAAACCCGCTTTGGAAAAACAGGCCCGGGTGTTTGGGTTTCACATCAGGTGGTCATCGTATTCGCTTTGCTAAGCTGCCTCGGTTTTATGGCCTATGGGTTTATAGGGCTGGGGAAGTTCATCGAGATATTTGTGCCGTGGGATAATATCAAAGATTATATACCATTCTACGTTGCACCCCAATATGTGCCCCACGTGTATGGCGTAATATTCACGTTGTTCGCTATGTTTTACTCCATTTTGGGTGGCATGCACAGTATTGTCACCGGCGATATGATCAAATACGGGATAATGACCGTTGCCTGTATCTGGATCGGATTTATTGCTGCCGGGCAGTTAAGTGGACATCATTTAAATGTTCCCAATGGCTGGTACAGTCCCTTCTTCGGCTCAAGGCTAGGGCTCGACTGGTCGAAAATTATCAAAGAAGTTAATTCAAAAATTCAGAGCGATGGGTATTCCCTGTTCGGTCTGTTTTTTATGATGATGACCTTCAAGGGCTTTTTTGCGGCATTAGCCGGACCGGCTCCAAATTATGACATGCAGAAGATCCTGTCGACCCGCTCTCCTGAAGAAGCAAGTAAAATGAGCGGCTTTGTAAATATCATCCTGTTGCCTATCCGGTACACGCTGATTGTTAGCCTTACCGTACTCGGTCTGTTATATTACCACCAAATGAATTTAAAGGATGCAACCGGCTCCATTGATTTTGAACGGATATTGCCGGCAGTGATCAATAATTTCCTGCCTGTTGGTTTGGTGGGCTTGTTGCTTGCGGGCTTACTCGGAGCTTTTATGAGCACCTTCAGTGGTACGATGAACGCGGCGCAGGCTTATATCGTCAATGATATCTATATCAAATACGTCAACCCAAAAGCTTCCACCAAAAAGATCATTTATATGAATTACCTGGTGGGTATCGCTGTGGTAGCGACAGGGGTTATGCTGGGCTTTTTTGTTAAGAACATCAATGGTACATTACAGTGGATAGTATCAGCACTCTATGGAGGGTACATAGCGGCAAATGTTTTAAAATGGCATTGGTGGAGGTTTAATGCAATGGGTTTTTTCTGGGGTATGGCGGCGGGAATTGTTACCGCAATGGTTTTCTCGTTATTAATTGACAATGCCGATTTGTTATACTGGTTCCCGCTATTGTTTGCTTTATCATTGGCTGGTTCAGTTTTAGGTTCTTACGTTTCGCCTCCAACCGACCTGCCCGTGTTAAAATTGTTCTACAGCAATGTTCGTCCCTGGGGTTTTTGGGGTCCTGTTAAACAAGCAGTACTGGCCGATGATCCATCGTTCCAGGTTAACAAAAACTTTAAACTTAATATGTTCAACGTAGTAGTGGGTACTATAGCCCAATGCTGCCTTACCATATTACCCATGTACCTGGTGTTGTGGCAAAAATTGCCTTTAATGTATACTATTGGCATTTTAGCAGTGACCGTGATCATTCTGAAGAAAACCTGGTGGAATAAACTAAAAGATTATTGAGCAAGCTGCCAGCCAGACAGGAAACTGGCGGCAAAAAGATATTAAGTAATATACGATGACTGAATTCGACCAAAGACTAAACCTATTAAACGAAAGCTATCGCCAACTGGTAAATAAGCCGAATAAAAAACTGGAGCCGGGCAACGGCATTTTCGACCGATATCAAAACCCTGTGCTCACAGCAGCACATGCACCCGTTTTCTGGCGATTTGACCTGAATCCTCAAACCAATCCTTATTTGCAGGAACGCTTTGGTATCAATGCCGCTTTTAATGCAGGTGCCATCAAATGGCAGGGCAAATACCTGCAGGTAGCCCGCGTGGAAGGCTGGGACCGCAAATCGTTTTTTGCCGTGGCTGAGAGCCCGAATGGTATCGATAATTTCACCTTTTGGGACTACCCTATAGATATGCCAGAAACAGCCGAACCGGATACCAATGTGTATGATATGCGCCTCACCGCGCATGAAGATGGTTGGATCTACGGCTTGTTCTGCACCGAGCGCCGCGACCCGGATGCTCCGGCCCACGATCAGTCGGCTGCTATCGCGGCATGCGGCATTGCCCGAACCAAAGACCTGACAAAATGGGAACGTCTGCCCGATTTGAAGACCAATTCGCCACAACAAAGGAATGTGGTCCTGCATCCTGAGTTTGTGAATAGTAAATATGCCCTGTATACCCGTCCGCAGGATGGCTTTATCAGCGCAGGTACAGGAGGTGGTATCGGCTTTGGGCTGGCCGATTCGATGGAAAACGCTTATGTAGCGGAAGAAGCAATCATCGATAATAAAATTTACCATACGGTTTATGAAGCTAAAAACGGGCAGGGCCCGGCTCCAATTCGTACCAAAAAAGGTTGGTTGCACCTGGCGCATGGCGTTAGAAATACAGCTGCGGGTTTGCGTTATGTGCTTTATCTGTTTTTGACTGATTTGAACAATCTGACCAAAGTGCTGTATAAGCCCGCTGGCTATTTTTTGGCACCTGAAGGGGAGGAGCGCTTCGGTGATGTATCAAACGTTGTATTTTCCAATGGGTGGATTGCTGATGATGATGGCACAGTTTATATCTATTATGCCTCCTCGGATACCCGGATGCATGTCGCAACAAGCACTATTGACAGGCTCCTTGACTACGTGATCAATACACCTGAAGATGGTTTCCGTTCGGCGCTGTCGGTAAAAAGACTATCAGATGTGATTAGAAAAAACAAAGAGTTTTTAAAGGCGGATCATCAGGATGCTATTCAGCCAAGTTGAGGTATAATGAGTAAAAGTGCAAATGTCGAATTCCAGCTGTCGGAATTTGCCAAAGAACTCGGTATTGAACTAAGCAATATTCTCGACTATTGGATCAACAATACCATTGATGAAAAAGAAGGCGGTTTTTTTGGCAAGATTGACGCTGGCAACCTTGTGGTACCCGGTGCGCCCAAAGGATCGGTACTCAATGCCAGGATATTGTGGAGCTTTTCGGCTGCTCACAATCTTAAGGCTAATCCGCAATATTTGTTGATAGCCGACAGGGCCTATCGATACCTGATGAATTATTTCCTGGACGAGAAATTTGGTGGCGTTTATTGGACCGTTGACCATGCAGGAAATAAACTCGATACAAAAAAACAGGTTTATGCCAGTGCTTTTACTATTTATGCCTTCAGCGAATACTATAAGGCAAGTAAAAAGGCCGCAGTTTTACAACAGGCGATCGAATTGTTCGGCTTATTGGTCGACAAAAGCTTCGATAGCGAGAAGACGGGGTATCTGGAAGCCTTTACCGAAGACTGGCAAGCAATAAGTGACCTGCGCCTGAGCGCGAAAGATGCCAATGAAAAAAAAACCATGAACACCCACCTCCATGTTTTGGAGGCTTATACTAACTTATACCGTTTTTGGCCGAATCAAAACCTTCGGCACCACATCGTCTTGCTGCTCGAAAATTTCCTTGATCATTTTATCGATGCAGAAAAAGGACACCTTAATCTTTTTTTCGACGAAAATTGGCAATTACGTTCAACCCTGGTGTCATACGGGCATGATATTGAAGCAACATGGCTTTTATTGGAAGCAGCCGAAGTTATCGGGGACAAAAACATTTTTGAAAAATTGAAGACAGTTGCTATCAGAATCAGTGAGGCAACGATCGAAGGACTAGACATTGATGGGGGTTTGTGGTACGAATATGAACCGGCCGAAAATCACCTTCACAAGCAAAAACATTGGTGGGTTCAAGCCGAGGCCATGGTAGGATTTTTTAATTCCTGGCAAATAAAAGGCGATGAAAAATACCTCGACTTATCGTGGAAGAGCTGGCAATTAATAAAGAATAAAATATTGGATAAACAGCATGGCGAATGGTATTGGGGAATAGATGAAAATGATCAACCTATGCATGGTGAAGATAAAGCAGGACTTTGGAAATGTCCGTATCACAACACCCGGGCCTGCATTGAAATCATACGCCGGGCAGGGTGAAAATTAACTGTACCGGCTAAATTATTAATGCCCAATTTGGTGAAAGCGAATAAACAAGCGGTAAAATAGAATAGTATATTTGATCACCAATTATTTGATATCAAACTAAAAACTAATGAGACGGATTTTTTTATTCGCATGCCTTGCAGCTTGCTGTGCTTTGCAATCTTTTGCACAGCAAAAGGAAAACTTGCTGGCCCCAACACCACCAATGGGCTGGAACAGTTGGAACATCTTTCAAACCAATATCAATGAACCGCTGTTGAAGGAAATGGTAGATGCCTATGTTTCTTCTGGTATGCGTGATGCGGGCTATACCTATTTTGTGCTGGATGATGGCTGGATGGGCATGGAAAGGGATCAAAATGGCCAGCTGATTGCCGATCCGAAAAAATTTCCAAATGGCATGAAAGAATTTGCCGACTATGTGCATTCAAAAGGTATGAAGTTTGGTATCTATAATTGCGCGGGTACTAAAACTTGCGCAGGCTACCCCGGAACACATGGGCATGAATATGAAGACGCCCGCCTGTACGCCTCCTGGGGAGTTGACTACCTGAAATTTGATTGGTGTAATGCGGAAGGTATTGAAGCAAAAGAAGCCTATAAAACCATGAGCCTTGCACTTAAAGCAACAGGTAGACCCATTGTTTTCAGTCTCTGCGAATGGGGGTCAAACCGCCCGTGGTATTGGGCAGCGCAAGATGGACAGTTGTGGCGCACTACTGGTGATATTGGTCCTTATTTCAATAAAGCAGAAAAAAATAAAGATGGTTGGCGCCCTCTCTCAGTTCTCGATATACTCGACAGGCAGGATAGCATTCGCCAATATGCAGGTCCGGGCCATTGGAATGATCCCGATATGCTGGAAGTAGGTAATGGGATGAAATTTAATGAAGACAAAGCACATTTTTCGTTATGGTGCATGCTGGCAGCACCGCTGATGGCGGGCAATAACCTCGAAAAGATGTCGCCGGAAACTACCGGAATTCTCACCAACAAAGATGCTATAGCGATAGACCAGGATCCACTGGGCGTTGGGGCATTCAGGTATTACCAGTTTGATGGCATAGAAATTTGGGTTCGGCCGCTCGCCAATGGCGATATTGCAGTTTGTTTCCTTAACAGGTCCGATCGTACACAAACAGTAACCTATGACTGGGCGGCTCACCTGATCAATGACAAGGTATCAAAAATGGATATCGACTTTAACCAAACAACGTATAAGCTCAAAGATATCTGGTCAAAACAGGATTTAGGTACGACAAAGAAATTGTTTAAACAGGTTATTCCTTCAAATGATGTCATCGTACTGAGATTGATAAAGTAGTGATGCTGTTTAGTGATTGGTTAAGCAGCGATCAGTTAACTGGTGACTGGTTTATTTGTGATTGGTTAACTGTTGATTAGTAAATGGGTGACAAGTTAATTAGTGCCTAATGTCCACTAATACTACCAGCACAACTAAAGCCTGGTCCTGGCCGAAACCACCACCACACTAACACCCATACAAGCGATTAGCAGAAAGGATGCCCTTAACGTGGCAATACTGGCAATAAAACCGATCAGAGGTGGTGCAAATAAGAAACCAAAGAACCCGATAGTGGAAACTGCGGCAATTGCCACGCCGGGAGCCATAGTTTTTGATTTACCGGCTGCACTGTAAATCATTGGTACCACAGACGACACACCTAAGCCTACCAAAATAAATCCGAAAATGCCAGGTAACAGGTAGGGAAATACTACGGCAGTTAACAAACCGCCTGCAGTTAAACTGCCACTGATCATCAGAATATTCTTTAAACCAAAGCGGTGCGCAAACCAGTCGGCTACAAACCTGCCTGAAGCCATCGCCAGCATAAAACTGGTAAAACCGATACCGACCAGTTCTTTTGAAGGATGGATTACGTCACGGAAATAAATGGTACTCCAATCAAACATAGTGCCTTCACAAATCATCGAACAGAATGCGATAATGCCTAATTTGATCAATGAACTGTCGGGCATTACGAAAACTGGACCGCCGCCTGAACTTCGATCGTCATTGAGCGAACGAATAGCAATGAGTATGCTGGCAATGACTGACCCTGAAATGATAACAAAGTGGTGATATGGATCAATCTTTTCAGCGATCATGAGCGACCCGATTCCCGCTCCCGCAAAACCGGCCAAACTCCACAGACCATGAAATGAGGCCATAATAGGTTTTGAATACAGTTTTTCGACTGCTACTGCCTGCGTGTTGACCGAAATATTTACCGCATTGCTTGAAAAGCCAAAAAGAAATAAGCAGGAAAAAAGTTGCAGGCTGTTTTGAGCGAGCCCAAGGCTAATGAGCGTGACTCCATAAACTGTCAATGAACCAACAAGCAGGTGCTTACTGCCAATTTTCGTGATGATCCAGCCCGAAAATGGGAGCGATGCCAACAAACCGACCGGTATTGCTAATAGAATACCGCCAAGTGCTGCAAGTGAAAGTCCCAGGTTCTGCTGTATATTGCCAATACGGGAAGCCCAGCTTGCGAAGCATAAGCCTGCCATGAAGAACATGGCTCCAACAGCTACTCTAAGTACTACCTTATCCCGGGAAGAATTATCCAATGTTGTATTCATGCAGTTCTTTCTTAGTGTTATAGATACACTAAGCCTGTCTGTTACAAATTTATCATATTTTGGCTGGAAACCGAATAGTTAATTGACAGCTAGGCGCAATCGCCGTCGGGTGAGCAACTTTCACCTTCAATTACGTTAATTACAGGTTGTGGTTTATCCTGTTGCCACTCTTTAAATGATTTTTCAAGAGTTTGGGTAAAGACGCCGACTTCCTGAGCGCCGGAAATCCCATATTTATTATTGAATACAAAAAATGGTACGCCTCGTATACCCAGGTATTGTGCTTCTTCGACATCCTTTTTTACTTCAACAGCAAATGCATCACTTGATAGCACGTTTTTTACGAGAGCAGCGTCGAGCCCAATCTCGGCACCCAATAAAGCTAAGGTATCCGTATCATCAATATTCTTTCCTTCGGTAAAGTAGGCGCTAAACAGTGCTTCTTCGGCGGCATTGCCCAATTGATGGTGTTTAGCAAGGTGACTAAAACGATGTGCATTAAAACTATTGGCTACAATTGCAGTATCGAAATTATACTTTAACCCAACGGCTGCTGCCATACCGGTAACATGGTCGTTCATATCGCGTGCATCTTCCAAAGTCCAGCCTTTTATATCGGCCAGGTATTGGTTGATATTTACATTGGGGTCGGTTTTCATAAAAGGGTTAAGCTGGAAACTTTTCCATTCAACCTCTAATTCTTCAGCGTGGCCAAACTGTTGCAGTGCTTGTTCAAAACGTCGTTTTCCGATGTAGCAAAAGGGACACATTACGTCGGACCAGATTTTAATCTTCATCTTTTTATAAGAGTATGATCCAAAGCTACGCGATTTACCCTGTTATCTTATGAGTTAAGTGCTAAAAACCAATATTTGATACTTACATGACCCCGCCGTTTTTCTAATTCATTTTAATATATTTATCCCTCTGTAAACCAATTTACATTTACAACAATAAGCGTACCTGATGAAGAGAAAAGAGCATTCCTCACTGTTTTGGATAAGCATGTTCGTGCTGTTCGTTCCCGGGTTGATACACGCTTATCTGTTAATGCCTTTCCCTGGCAGTCAAAATATCGAATCCATAAAATTATGCTACTATATTGAAAAAGTAATTTTCCCTCTGCGTATGCTGGGTGTAGTATTACTGCCCGTATACCTGTTCAGGTATTTTTCATCAAACAGTCGACTAAGTAAAATCGTAAAAATTACATTGTTGATTTTAGGATTGGGCAGTTTATATATTACTGATATAGCCTTTAAAGCTTCGAGCATGTTCGAAGAGCCCCGCAGTATCCGATTTGCCAATTCAATAAACAATAAAGTCCCTGAAAGTTATATCGTTTTAGGGGTAGTCAATAACGGCGTAGCAAAAGCTTATCCCCTGGTTTATCTGGGCTATCATCATAAAGTACAGGATAATGTTGGTGATTTACCAGTATTGGTTACTTATTGTACCATGTGTCGAACGGGAAGGGTATACAGTCCTGTGGTTAATGGCGAAAGGCAAAATTTCAGACTGGTAGGAGCCAGACATTACAATGCCATCATTGAAGATCAAAGTACCGGAAGCTGGTGGTATCAGGCAACGGGCGAGGCAGCGGTTGGGCCGTTAAAAGGCTCGTTTTTAAAAGAATTGCCTTATGAACAGTCGTCGCTTAGTTCCTGGTTGGATAAGCATCCTGGTTCTTTGATATTACAGCCTGATGGTCATTTCAAGGATGATTATGAAGATTTGAAATATTACGATGTCAAACAACCGGTTGACAAGGATTCGACTATAAAGAATAAGGATACACTATACCGAAAAACCTGGGTTGTTGGTGTGATAGCTGGTAAACAACCAAGAGCATATGACTGGCGTAAATTGCAGGAAATTTGCCTTTTGAACGATCAGATCGGTAATACTCCGGTGTTAATTGGGTTGGAAGATGATGATCAAACTTTCCACGCTTTTAGCCGGCAGGTGGATGGTAAACAACTCAGTTTTAAACCTGATTCCAATGGAAATCTGGTAGACCAGGAAACGGCTTCTGTTTGGAATTGGGATGGTAAATGTATCTCGGGTGCTGAAAAAGGCAGGCAATTAACTAAAATACAAGCCTACCAGGAATACTGGCATTCGTGGCAACATTTTCACCCGGCTACCACTTACTGGAAAAAATAACAGCGATGGGTCAAATGCCACCGCTGTTACGTCAACAAATTTATTTAGCTGCTGCGATGGTTTCTGTCACCTTACTGCAATTGGCCATCCCCATATAAGGATCCCTGCCTTTGTCGCTTTCGCTCATGAAATACTTTTTGGTCATCGAACAATATTGCCTGTACAGGGTTTGCTGGTTTAATTTTAAACTTTTAACCAGCGTATAAAGGTTATCAGACAGCGAAGCAAAATGTTCGCGCTGGTGGGCTACCCTGTTTACTTCGCTGATGTGACGGCTATCATATTCCAATTTTGCGATTAGTGCATTTTGGCCAGCAGTCAAGTTTTTTAATGGCAAATCGTTTAATGAGGCCAGCAGCAACTTTGCTTTGGCCGATGCTGCATCCCCATCGTTGCCCGCAAGTGCATTTTTTACCGAAAGGTAATTGCTGATAACGGCATTAACCGGTTTGCTAAGAACTCCGGTTTGCGCTGATATTGGCAAAATAAGAACTGTTAATGCAAAAATTGTCAGCGCAATTGACTTTAGATTTTTCATGTGTTTATGTATGAAATCGTTTATAAAATTAAATTGTTTCAGCGACTGGAATTGTTTTTCGTTCACAAAATCCCTGCCTGCCGGCGTTTTTAAAAATGTGCCGGGCTGCTTTACTAACCAGGTTCATCATTCAGTTGCCAGGACTGCCTTTCGGCTATTTCCACCAAAAGGGAATACCAATTTAAAACTGATGTTTCTGCCCATATTGTAAATGCCCTGGTTTTGTTGAGTAACTGTAACCGGAGTTCCATTATTTGCCAGGAAGTATTGGGCCAGGTTTAAATGGTCGGCATAGGCTGCATTCGTTAAATTGGTGCAGTTAACATATAATGCAAAGATGGTTTTACCCGTTTTAGGATTCACAACCGTGGTGCCGACTCCTGCATTGAATATTGTATATGCAGCAGCGGGAATCTCAGTTGAGAAAGCACTGTATACATTATTCTGAGCCCAGTTATGCTGCAAGCCGACTTTTAGGTATGTGCCTTTAAAAACGGCATTATGCCCTTCATTAAACCGGAACTTAAATTCTGATTTCAGGTGAGGTGCCGGAATATAGGGCAAATGTTGTGTTGAATCAGTAGCATGAGGAATATGTGAATTGATATAGGTAAAACCGTTATCAATTTCCAGCCACCTTGCGTCTGCCGGATGAATGTTCAAAAATCCGGAAATACCTGATATATCAACACTATTGGTTGAAAGGTATTGATAGACTGGAAATCCACCCGACAGCGAATCAGTCCGGCCGGCAAAAATGAAATTGCTGATATGGTTATAAAAGCCATCGGCTTCAACGCTTACGTCATTGCCGTCGTATCCATAGGCAACATCTAACTGGTACCCCTGCTCAGCTTTCAGGTGCAGGTTTCCAACTTCCACCAGGTTTGAGCCAATGTTCAACCCGTTACTTGTTAATTCATTGATCGCAGGGGCGCGGAAACTTTTAGAAAGGTTTAGCTTCAGATAATTATTCTCGGGCAATTGATAGGATGCACCAATGCTCCCCGAAACACCTGTATAAGTATTGTTAAAACTCTTAAATTGAACAGAAGAACCGGGTGTGCCTTGCGGTACGATATTACCGTCGCCATTTAATGACATAGCGTCGCCGATAAAATTGGTCAGGTCGTATCGCAAACCTCCGCTTAAGGTCAGGTCTTTTATTTTTTTCTCTACGATAACATAGCCTCCTATTTCAAAATTAGTGTAATTGGGTATTTCATAGTCGGGAACATAAGGTGCCGGAGGGGCATCACCGTTGTGCTGGAATTCGTAAAGCCCGTTAATGCCCGTTGTTAATTTTAAACCCGAACTGTCACCAGCGACCTGGTATTTGAACGAAAACGGAACATCGTCGACAATTAAATTACCCGAACCAAAAGTACCTGTATCAATATCATGGTGCACACTTTGCGTAAAACCAAAGTCCAATCCAAGATGTCCTTTACCGAGGTTGATACTGTTTTGCCACCAGGCCTGGTATTCGCCGAGGGTTTTGTCACTGGCTATGTTAGGCGTATAGGATAAGAAATCCGACCTCGTTGGGTAAGTTTTACCATTTTGGGGAAAGTCGAACATAAAACGGCCGGTACTGTCGCGGTTGCCATCGGGCAATTCAATACGGCGGTTGAGCAGTGCGAATGTTAGCCGCGAATAGCCCCAGGTGCGGTTTATTCCCAGTACCAGCCGGGCATTAAACTGATTCCATGCGCTACCCCATACATAGCCATCTTTAGGGTTCGAGTAACTGTGCGCCTCCTCACCGCTGGCCAGCAGGCTCCAGACAAATCCCTGATGGTTCCCGGCGATATTTAAGGAGGTACCGAGATAGCCATTGTTGGTATGGTATTCGGTAAGGACACTACCTGCTATGGTTTCGTTTTGCGGTAAAGGTGCCGATTTAAAACTGATCACACCCGCTTCGGCACTTGCACCATATTGCAGGGAAGCAGGTCCCCTGATTACCTCGGCATCGTGTACAGCATAGGGATCGATGAGTATCCCATGATCGTCGCCCCATTGGAAATCTTCCTGTGGCACCCCATCCATCAGCACCAATACCCGGTCGAATCCCAAACCATTGATCTGCGGCTTGGTGGTGCCCGAACCCTCTGTTGTTTCGCTAACACCGGGTTGGGAAGCAACCAGATCGATCGCCGTATTCGCGGCATCTTCCAAAATCATTTTATGGGTGACAACGGTAATTGGAATGGGGGCACGCTGCCGTGTAGTAGTGTTGCCAAATGATGTTACGATAACATCCGAAAGTTCGAAATTTGACGCCGATAGTCTGAAATCGACAGAATAAATATTACCGAGATCAACGACCCTGGTTACGCTGGCATAGCCGATCATGCTTACCTGGATCAGGTATTCACCTTTGGGTAAGTGCCGGAGAAAATAAATCCCTTTTTCATCCGTGCTGGTGCCTGCTTTAAGATCGGGGATCGTAATTGTTACGCCGGGAATAGGCAATCCGGTAGCTTTGTCAGTTACTTTACCGGTCACTTCCCTTGTGCCATCGGTTGATTTAGCCAGCACCGGAAAATAAACCAACAGTAATAATAGGAGTATAAGCATGCTGACGAATGCTATTTTAATTTTCATAAAAAGTTATCAATACAAATTAGCAAATGAGGTTATTACGCTCCCTTATTGGGGAGGTAAACCCATGAAAAACATCAATAAATGAAGGTTTTATGCTAACTGAGGGGGACGGAAAATGGCGCCATGGCCCAGCCGCAAATAAATGCGCCCGTTTTTGATCGGCATGATGCCGATTATTTTGGTGAAGAATTTTACCTGGCCTGCAGGTTCAAAATAAGTTTGCTGCAGCAGGTTTTTTTGTGTTTCGCGCTCATTGGCTGCTTGTTTGTCATCCGCTTCCTTTATTTTTTTCATCAGGTAGCATTTGCCGTTACAATGAAGCCATGGCTTATTGCGGTTCTCGCACAGCTTGGTGGCAATATAATGCCGGTTGAGCTCGAATCCCGCATAAACAAAGAAGCGCGAAAAGCTACTGCATACGAGGCATGCAATAAGCAAAAACGCTGTGAGGCGGAATTTCATGCCGCAAAGGTAATAGCAAAGCAATTAATATCAAATTTAGATTAAATAATCGCGGCAGCTAATGCTATTAAAAAAACAAAAACCCTTCCGTACAGACGAAAGGGCCAGATCATAAGATCAAATTTTATTTTCGTTTATTTTTTATCAGCAGCGCGTTTCAGGGTAGTATGGAATTTCATGCCCTGGTAATCAATATTCAGGCTAACTGAATCACCTGCCGCAAAATATTTGCCGGTATGCGGTATGCTCATTCCGCCAGCATCCAGCGCAAATGAAATACTATCGCCTTTTACCTTACCCTCGGTCAAATCAACCGTTCCCTGTGGATTAGTGGCAGTACCGGTAAGCTTATCCCCATCAATTTTAAAGGTATAGCTTAAAGGGAATTCCTGCCCGTCGGGCGTACTTAATGTGCCGCTCCAGTTGCCGTTCAAATCGGCAAACCAGGCAAATACTGCAGTAAAGCAACAAAGCAGTACCGCGGTGATCAATAGTTTTTTCTTCATGGTTTGAGGGTTAAGTTTGTTGTAGTTTGTTTATAGACGCCCTGAGCGCTTTGATGTTACAGGGCATATTATTTATCAATAGTTCGTTTAAGGGTAGTATGAACCGATTTGGCACCAACCCGCAGGCTTATGGAGTCGCCATCGGCATAATACCGGCCTCTGTTTTTTATCTTCATGGTTTTGATGTTTCCGGTAAACCATAAGCTGTCGCCCTGAACTTTGCCATCAGAAATGTCGAAAGTGCCGAGCTGCGAGGTTATACTACCGGTAAGTGCTGTGCCGTCCACTTTGAAACTGTAGGATATCGGAAATTCGTTGCCATCTGGCCCTTTTAACCTTGCCGACCAATTACCATTGATATCGGCAAACCAGGCAAATGCTGTTAAAGCTGCGGCTGCGATGCAGGAGGAAGCTAATATTTTTCCTTTCATGTTTTGGCGAATTTGTTTTTCTAAATATAGAAATAAGTTTAAAAAAAAAAGCCCTGTGCATTTCTGCAACAGGGACTTCACTATGAACTGTTTGGGTTGAAATTTATTTACTTGTATCTCTTTTGATCGTTAAATGGGTTGATTGACCGCCAAAATCAATGTCAAGGCCTGCAGAATCGGTGTAAAATTTCCCTTTATGCGGGTAATCGGTGCCATCAACAGTAACCTTAAAGCTAAAGGTATCACCAGTAATTTTTCCGTTGTCGATAGAAACCAGGCCTGCCGGAGATTCAGCTGTGCCGGTTAACTTATCGCCGTCTACTTTAAAAGTATACACCACCTGAAGTTCGTTTCCATCAGGAGTCTTGATAACGCCTTTCCATTTTCCGGTCAGATCGGCTGCTACGGCCATAACAAAAAGGGCAAATGCAATCAAAGCCCCAGGTATCAATAATTTTCTTTTCATAATTGGTTTTATTTTCCGGAATTAAATGTAAGTTTTTTATTACAAAACCAAATAGACGGGTATGTTAAATTTTCAACAGATTTAAATAAACTGGCCTCTCGTTATTTTCCTTATTTTGACCTATAAAATCTGAATTTGCAAAAATCAGGTTAAAATTTGCCTATA
Organism: uncultured Mucilaginibacter sp.; assembly: GCA_903866915.1. GTDB lineage: Bacteria > Bacteroidota > Bacteroidia > Sphingobacteriales > Sphingobacteriaceae > Mucilaginibacter. The sequence goes on from CAIPPO010000033.1 coordinate 19,797, forward strand.
TATGGGTAAGAAAACCGTTTGACCCCAATTGAATACCAGCTAACTTTGTTTACTGTGAAAGTTGATAATGCTTATTTGGTTTTAACTTGTTGATCAATCCATCTTTTGCTTAATACTAATTTCTTTGCCGCATTTCCTGATATACGCTATGAAAACTAAAATAGGTCTTTTGATTTGTTGTTGTTTAGGTTTTTCAGCCTACGGACAAAAGCAGGATTATCCGATCCAGCCGGTTGCATTTACTAATGTGAAATTGACCGACCAGTTCTGGTCCTCACGTATTGAAACTAACCGAAAGGTAACCATACCAGCATCATTTCAACGATGTGACAGCACAGGAAGGATAAAGAATTTTGTGATGGCGGCAGAGCACCGTGGCAAATTTTGCACGGTTTACCCTTTTGATGATACCGATATCTACAAGACAATTGAGGGAGCATCCTATTCATTGGCCGAACATCCCGATCCGGCATTGGCACGATACCTTGATTCGCTGATTGCCATTATTGGTAAAGCACAGGAGCCTGACGGTTATTTATATACCGCACGTAGTATCGATCCGCTAAACCCCGGTCCCTGGGCCGGTCCGGAGCGCTGGATCAATGAACAGAAGATGAGCCATGAGCTCTATAACGCAGGGCATTTGTACGAAGCTGCTGCTGCCCATTATATTGCAACCGGCAAACGCAACCTGCTTGACATTGCTTTACGCAATGCCGACCTGCTGGTACGCATTTTTGGGCCGCAAAAAAAGCACGTTGCTCCGGGTCACGAAATAGTTGAAATGGGTTTGGTAAGGCTTTACCGAATTTCGGGCAAGAAAGACTACCTCGACCTGGCAAAGTTTTTTATAGAACAGCGCGGACATAAAGATTATAACAAGAAAAGCAAAAACGAATATGAAAACGGCAAATATTTCCAGGACGATGTGCCGGTGATTGCACAAGATGAAGCCGAGGGACACGCTGTAAGGGCCATGTACCTGTATTCGGGTATGGCTGATGTTGCGGCATTGACCGGAGATACTTCATTCCTTAAAGCGATTGACCGCATTTGGGAAAACATGGTTGGCAAAAAAATGTATGTACAGGGAAGTATTGGCGCAGTAGGAGATGGTGAGCGGTTTGGCGAAAACTACGAGTTGCCAAATGCCACAGCATACAATGAAACTTGCGCAGCCATAGGCAGCGTTTTTTGGAACCAGCGTATGTTTTTGCTTCACGGCGATTCGAAATATATCGATGTGCTTGAAAAAACGCTCTATAATGGTTTGATATCGGGGGTAGGATTGGATGGAAAATCGTTCTTTTATACTAATGCCTTGCAGATCAGCAAAAATTTCAGAACCGAAGATACCGAACCAGAACGCTCGGGCTGGTTTACCTGTTCATGTTGTCCTACCAATGTGGTACGACTGATCCCTTCAATTCCGGGTTATGTGTACGCGCAGAACGGAAATTCGGTATACATTAATTTGTTTATCAGCGGCACTGGTAACCTGGTTGTCAACAATAAAAAACTGAGCATTACCCAGCAAAATAACTACCCATGGGAGGGCGCCCTGCAATTTACGGTAAACCCTGAATCGCCATTGACGGCCACGATCCGGATTCGCATACCGGGCTGGGCTCAAAATGAAGCGATACCATCAAGTCTTTATCAGTACGAAAGTCCTTCAAATCAAAAAGCTGAGATCAGGCTGAACGGCCAGGTACTCGCCTATCAGGTAGAACATGGCTATGCCGTAATTAGCAGGAAATGGAAGAAGAATGATAGGATTGATGTGAATTTACCGATGGATGTGCGCCGTGTTGCAGCACTGGATAAAATCGATGATGATAAGGGTAAAGTAGCCTTGCAGCGTGGACCAATTATGTATTGTGCCGAATGGAAGGACAATAATGGGCAGGCATGTAATATAATCGTACCCCGTGATGCAGTTTTTAGCTCGGAATATGATGCCAGTTTGCTTAATGGCGTTCTGGTTTTAAAAGCAGCGGTGAAAAGCGTTCAGATAGATGCTTCCGGGCAAAATATAAACACGCAAAATACCACACTTACAGCTATTCCTTATTATTCATGGGCCAACAGGGGCAAAGGAGAAATGACCGTGTGGTTTCCGGAACGGGTAACCGATCTTACACTTTTGACCAAATAACCAACAAATCATATCATGAGAAAGATCAGTTTATTATTAACATTAATGGCGATTTCTTACTGGGCAATGGCGCAGGATATTGTTATTAAAAAAGGATGGAAATTAAAGATAGGCGACTCTGTTTCCTGGTCGGCAACAGGCTATAATGACGCTGGCTGGCAATCAGCCAATGTAAGTTTGCCCTGGGAAGAACAGGGCTTTCCGCATACTGATGGTTTTGGCTGGTATCGGTTGCATGTGCGTATTCCTTCATCAATCAAAGAAAAAGCATTTTTAAAAGATAGTCTCCATTTTGATCTGGGCTACCTTGACGATGGCGGTGAGATTTATCTGAACGGTCAACTGGTTTATAAAAACTGGAAAACAGGCGATATAAAAAATGGCACTTATGGGCCGGGGTCTTTCAGTCTTGCGGTTAGCAACCCGGCTATTCAATGGGATGCTGAAAATATAATAGCGGTGCGTTTGTTTGATACCGGCGGTATCGGGGGTTTGTATGGTGAACGTTTCAGGTTACACATGGTTGATCTTACTGATAACGTGGAGATCAGTACAGAAGGCGATTTTAGTTACGGCGCCGCAGGTTCACTTACCAAATCGGTTAAACTGATAGCGGCAGGAAAATATAGCTATAGTGGAACGCTTAATGTTAAAGTTAGTGATCCGGAGACGGGTAATGCAGTTGTTAAGAAACAAATTGCAGCGGCGTTTTCCTACGGAAAACCCTTTAGTTATGTCTTAAACACGGGCCCACTTGCCAAGAAATCCTATATAATTACCTATAAGTTTACAGACAAACGTTCGGCTAATGCCATTAAAAAATCGGAAGGGACGCCTTATATTTTAACTCCTGCCATTTCTGCAAAAGTTAAGATCAATGGTCCGGATGTGTTTGGTGAGCGCCCGGGAAACCCTTTCCTGTATAAAATACCGGCAACGGGTCAACAACCTATTACTTATAAAGCGGATGGCTTGCCAGCCGGATTAAAACTGGACGCCAGCACCGGCATCATCACCGGGGTGGTGGCTGATAAGGGTGACTACCCGGTAACCTTCACAGCAACCAACAAATCTGGCTCTGATCATAAAAAGTTTACGATCAAGATTGGCGACCTTATCGGCCTGACACCGGCATTAGGCTGGAACAGCTGGAATGCTTTCGGCTTGAGCGTAAATGATGCACGGGTTAGGGTTGCTGCAAAGCAAATGGCCGACAAGTTGAGCGCGCATGGCTGGACCTATATCAATATTGATGATGGTTGGGAAGCCCCGCAACGCGCGTCCGATGGTACAATTGTGACCAATCAGAAATTCCCGGATATGAAAGGTTTGACTGATTATGTGCACAGCCTGGGATTAAGGATGGGCATTTACTCTTCTCCCGGTCCAAGAACGTGTGGCGGCTACCTGGGCAGTTACCAGCATGAGGATCAGGACGCGCAGACCTATGCCAATTGGGGAATTGATTATTTGAAATATGACTGGTGTTCTTACGGCGAGATCGCACCAGCCAGTCCGAGTTTAGATGAATACAAAAAGCCTTACCAGGTAATGCGCTCATCCCTGGATAAGGTGCATCGCGATATCCTGTTTAGCTTTTGCCAGTATGGTATGGGTGATTCGTGGAACTGGGCTGCGGAAGTGGGCGGTAACAGCTGGCGTACAACCGGGGATATTGAAGATACCTGGGCCAGTATGTCGCAGATAGGTTTCAGTCAGGATAAAGCTGCCCCGCATGCGCAGCCCGGCCATTTCAACGACCCGGATATGCTGGTGGTTGGTAAAGTGGGTTGGGGCGATAGTCAGCATAACAGCCGCCTGACGCCTGATGAGCAATATACCCATATCAGCTTGTGGGCGCTGCTTTCATCACCATTGCTGATCGGATGCGATATGGGCAAGCTGGATAGGTTTACGCTGAACCTGCTGACCAACGACGGCGTATTAGCGATCAGCCAGGATGCTTTAGCTAAGGAAGCCCGGCAGGTTCGGAAGACGGACAATATTCAAATCTGGGTGAAAGAACTTGAAAATGGAGGTAAGGCCATCGGTATTTTTAATACTTCGGATCAATACCAAACCGAGTCGCTGGATATCAAAGACGAGTTATTTAATGGTCATTTGAAAACTTTTGATGTATGGACAATGCATTCAATTATTCCATCGGCTGGCAAATTTAATTTTAAGATCCCACCACATGGTGTCAAATTGATCCGGGTGCAATAGTAATTCAGCAATTAATCAAAACCACGATAAAACAAAACGCTGCCTCGAGCAGCGGGAAACAAAAAAACATGAAATTTGAATGGAAAGGGGTATTCCCCGCAGTTACAACCAAGTTCACAGATAATGATGAACTGGATTTCGCAGCATTTGATCATAATATCAATGCGCAATTAGAGGCAGGCGTTGATGGATTAATTTTGGGTGGTTCATTAGGCGAGGCAAGTGTTTTAAGCGATGAAGAGAAATTTAACTTGCTGAAACATACCGTAGATTTTGTTGATGGCAAAGTACCGGTATTGCTCAATATAGCCGAACAAACTACTAAAGCCGCTATTCATGTCGCCCAAAAAGCGGTTGATAATGGTGCCAGCGGATTGATGATGTTGCCGCCGATGCGTTATAAAGCTGATGATCATGAAACAGTTGAGTTTTTTGCTGCGGTTGCTAAAAGCACGCACTTGCCGATCATGATCTATAATAATCCAGTGGATTATAAGATCGAAGTAACTTTGGATATGTTCGCACAATTGGCGGAATTTGATAATATCCAGGCGGTAAAGGAATCTACCAGGGATATATCTAATGTTACCCGGATGATCAACCGTTTTGGCGACAGGTTTAAACTATTAACAGGCGTCGATCCCCTGGCTATGGAAAGCCTGGTAATGGGTGCCGATGGCTGGGTTGCTGGTTTGGTTGATGCTTTCCCGAAAGAAACTGTAGCGATTTTTAGATTGGTAAAGGAGGGACGTATCCCTGAAGCGCTGGCCATATACCGTTGGTTTTTGCCTGTACTCGAACTGGATATTCATCCTAAATTGGTTCAATACATCAAACTTGCCGAAGTAGCAACAGGTATTGGTACCGAGAATGTCCGAGCCCCGCGTCTGAAGATAAAGGGAGCCGAGCGCGAACGGGTATTGAAGATCATTAACGATGCTTTGGCAATCAGGCCAATTCTGCCTGAGGGTAGCTGGGGGCGGATAAGCTAAGCACAGCAGTAAAAGCAATTTTAACTAATTAACTTAGTGTTCTCTGTGAAAATTCTCCATGAACTTTGTGGTTAATTTTTTTACCACATAACACGCAAAGAGCGCACAGAGATTCACAAAGCCATACTATGAAAACACAAACTCTAATTGGATATAAATACATTGAGGGCATGAAAACCTTTCGTGCCATCGATCCGTCGACGGGTAAGGAGCTGGAGGGAGATTTTCAGGCCGCCGGTAAAGAAGATGTCGGCAAGGCATTGGCTTTGGCAGAAAAAGCTTTTGCTGTATACCGTAACATCGACAAAGATACCAAGGCAACATTTTTGCTTGATATTGCGGCCGGGATTAATGCCATCGGCGATCAATTGATCGAACGCGCCATGGCCGAGAGCGGTTTGCCCATGGGCCGTTTGCAGGGGGAACGGGGCCGAACTACTGGCCAACTCACGATGTTTGCCAATCTGGTAAAAGAAGGTTCATGGGTTGAGGCGGTGATCGATAATGCGCAACCCGATCGACAGCCTGCCCCACGCCCGGATATTCGCAAACTGCTGGTGCCGATGGGGCCGGCGGTAGTATTTGGTGCGAGCAATTTCCCGCTGGCATTTTCTGTTGCCGGAGGCGATACAGCTTCCGCATTGGCTGCAGGTTGCCCGGTTATCGTAAAAGCGCATCCTGCACATCCCGGTACCAGCGCATTGGTTGCTGAAGCGATCAAAGAAGCAGCTCAGAAAAACAATTTGCCAGAGGGCGTATTTTCCATGCTTTTTGATGATGGATATGCGATCGGCGAAGCACTGGTTAAACATCCTAAAACTAAAATAGTAACCTTTACCGGGTCATTCAACGGCGGCACTGCATTGGTAAAACTGGCGCAGCAACGCGAAGTGCCTATACCGGTATTCGCCGAGATGGGAAGCATAAACCCAACTATTATTTTGCCTGCTGCGCTCGTGAACCGTTACCAGCAAATTGCTGAACAATATGCCGCATCCATTACTTTGGGAACCGGCCAGTTTTGTACCAACCCTGGTTTGTTGATCGCGGTTGAATCAGAAGCTACTAACAAATTCAAACATGCTTTAGGCGGCGCCATCGAAAAAATGGTGCCTTCAACCATGCTTACGCCCGGTATCCATAATAATTATGCGAAGCTTTCAGCAGCAATTTTGTTAGAGAAAGGAGTTGGTTTGCTTGGAAAATCAGAAAGTGCCAATAGCAATAAAGCAAACCAGGCCGTACCATTAGTAGCTGAAGTTAGCGCAGCAGATTTTCTTAAAAACCCAAAATTGTGCGAGGAAGTATTTGGCCCTTTTTCATTATTGGTCATAGCTGAAAGCGCTGCCGAATTGCAACTGGTTATCGAAGCACTACCTGGACAATTAACCGCAAGTGTTGTTGCTGATGCGGATGACCTGGTTATTTATAAAGAACCGATCAATAGCCTGGTAAATATTGCCGGTCGTGTTATATTAAACAATGTACCAACTGGCGTTGAGGTTGTTCCTTCTATGCAGCATGGCGGACCTTTTCCTGCCACCAGCGATGGCCGTTTTACATCGGTAGGTACAGGTGCTATCAAGCGTTTTGTGCGGCCAGTGGCTTTTCAAAATTGGGCGCCTGAATTATTGCCTCCTGAATTGAAAGATGGTAATCCGCTCGGTATTTGGCGGACAGTTGATGGTGTTTTTACAAAATAGAGGTGATATAGTCTGAAGTCCTAAGTCCGAAGTCGGACTCAAGACTCAGTACTCTAGACTCAAGACTTAGAACAATGGCGAGTAAAACTTTTTTCTGTATAGATGCGCATACCTGCGGTAACCCGGTGCGTTTGGTTGCTGGTGGTGGCCCAAACCTTGAGGGTGCCAATATGAGCGATAAACGTCAGCATTTTTTGCGTGAATATGATTGGATACGCAAAGGCCTGATGTTTGAACCAAGGGGGCATGATATGATGTCGGGTAGCATATTGTATCCGCCGCATAATCCTGCTAATGATGTTGCTGTTTTATTTATAGAAACCAGCGGCTGTTTGCCGATGTGTGGGCATGGTACTATTGGTACGATCACGATCGCTATCGAAGAAGGCCTGATCGTTCCTAAAACTCCGGGTATTGTGAGGATGGAAACACCTGCAGGTCTGGTATTGATCAGTTACCGGCAGGAGGGGAGCAAGGTGAAGTCGGTTAAATTGGTCAATGTAGCCTCCTATCTGGCAGCCGAAGGCTTGGAAGTTGAATGTGCCGACCTTGGCCTGTTGACGATCGACGTAAGTTATGGTGGCAATTTCTATGCAATTGTAGATTCCCAGGCAAATTTTAAAGGTTTGGAAAATTATACTGCAGATCAGTTGATTTCATTTAGCAGGGTACTTCGGACAGGGATCAATGAAAAATACAATTTCGTTCATCCTGAAAATCCGACGATCAATACCTGTACCCATATACTTTGGACTGGTGCAACACTATCGCCCGAAGCAACAGCACGCAACGCGGTATTTTATGGAGATAAAGCCATCGACCGTTCTCCCTGCGGAACAGGTACATCGGCGCGGATGGCGCAATGGCATGCAAAGGGGAAATTGAAAAAAGGGGATAAATTCATCCACGAAAGTATCATTGGCAGCCAGTTTATAGGTACGGTGGAAGATGAAGTTACTGTTGGCGGTAAACCGGCTATTATTCCCGGTATCGAGGGGTGGGCTAGGGTGTATGGTTATAATACAATAAAAATTGATGATGAAGATCCGTATGCTTACGGGTTCCAGGTGATATAATTATGAGTAAAGCGATAATCATAGGTGGCGGTGTTATAGGTCTGTTTTCGGCCTATTACCTGCGTAAATCAGGTTGGGAAGTTGAAATTGTGGAGCAAGGCGATCTTTCCGATAATTGTTCATTCGGCAATGCGGGTATGATCACGCCAAGCCATTTTGTGCCGCTGGCAGCGCCGGGTATGGTGGAGCAGGGCATAAGGTGGATGTTTGACAGCAAGAGTCCCTTTTATGTCCGGCCATCGCTCAATCCTGAGCTGATCAGCTGGGGTTTGAAGTTTATCAAAAGCGCCACCAAAAAGCATGTCGAACGTTCGGCTCGTCCATTAACTGACATTTCCGTTTTAAGTAAACAGCTTTACCTGGAGTTTGCAGCAGATTCAAAATTAGAATTCGGCATCGAAGATAAAGGCATATTGATGCTATTTAAAACCGCCAAAATGGTGGAAGAAGAGCAGCACCTGGCAGCGGAAGCCGCGGACCTTGGTTTGGATGCCCAATATTTGAGCCCCGAACAGTGCAGCGAATTGCAGCCAGGTATCAATTTAGATATCGCCGGGGCCGTACATTACCATTGTGATGCCCATTTATATCCCAATCAATTGATGCGGGTATTGGTAAAATACCTGCAGGAGCAAGGCGTCAACATTCACCGGAACACCAGGATCGATCACATCGATCATCAAATCGGAAAGATAACTGGTTTGAGAAGTTCCGATAAAGAATTTAAGGGCGATGCGTACGTCATCGCTACCGGATCATGGTCGCCGGCCGTTGCCAGACTTACCGGTATCAAAGTGCCCTTGATGCCGGGCAAAGGTTATTCCTTTATGGTGCCGCAGGATGAAGCGAAACGAATGACCATACCGTCAATATTATGTGAGGCCCGGGTAGCAGTTACACCCATGAATGGCAGCATCCGCTATGGCGGTACCATGGAGGTGGGTAAGATCAATCAGCAGATCAATATGAATAGGGTGCGTGGTATTGTTGAATCGGTGCCTAAGTATTTTCCCGATTTTAAACCTTCCCTTCCTGCCGAAAAAGATATCTGGTATGGTTTCCGGCCAGTTTCGCCGGATGGTATGCCTTATATAGGTTTATCGGCCAAATACAGTAACCTGGCTGTGGCTACCGGTCATGCGATGATCGGACTGAGTTTGGGTCCGGCTACAGGAAAGCTTATAGCTGAGGTATTGAGTGGTGAAGCAACTTCGGTTGATATGGAGGCTTATCGGGTTGAAAGGTTTGGGTAGTGCGCCGCAAATATTTGTCGTAAGCGCAATTATTTCGGAATGGTGTAATAATATATCGGTGCAAAAGCCCCCTCACTGGTGGTATAATAACCTTTGCCATCAAGGGTAAAACCGATGGCTTCACCCTGCTTTTCGGGTTTGTAGGGCAATTCGGTTGGCGTTTTCAACATCGTTTTCCAGACAGGTTCGTTATTGCTACGTTTCCAGTAATAAACCTTTTCGTAGCTTTTCAATAGTATTTGCTGACCATCGCGCGAGATATCACCAGCGGTGATCCACTTAAACGGTCTGAAACCGTTGAAATATAATTTGCACTTTTTACTGAGTATCAGGGTGTCGTTGGCCTTAAAGTTTAGTGGAGTTGTATAAACTGTAACCGAGTCGGACCTTTTCGAAACGATATAGATCAGTTTTTCTATCGGGTCGATCATCAGGCTTTCTGCATCTTTAGGGCCATCGGGGTATTTGTAGTGTACCGGAACTACTTCCGCGTTTTTGATCAGACTGTCCTTGGCCCAATTTGGTTTTTCTTCAAACCGATAGATCGTGATGTACTTTCTCACGCCACGGTTATCACCAATATCACCAAGGTAAACATAGCTTTTGTTTTTATCCGGACCGATACCTACTGCTATATCCTCGCAATCAACGGCGCCAAGCGTTTGGCTGGGATCGCCCTTAAAATAGATCACATTTTTCAAGGTACCATCCGGGGTGATCGCAAAAAACCTGCTGGTGTCTCCGCTATCGTTATGGATATAGTAGATATCTTTCCGGATACCGGAAACAGCAATTCCCGATATCTCATCCATTTCCTTGATGCGTAAACGACCGGTGATATTAAGTTGTTGCGCATCATGCCTGTGCTCGGCAAAAGCCGCGAAAAATAAGATAACAACAATAGGGATGATGATCTTTATTTTTCTTGAACGGCTCATTTATATATCCAAAGGAATTTTATGCAAAGAAAATCAAAAATGCTGATGATTTCCCTTTAATAGCTTACACAAACCCTATAACGGAAAAAAGGCCGTATTAGTTTGTTGCGGCTACCAGCGCCGATCGTTCAAAATTTAATATTTCATCGGCGCTGCGGTAATCAGCAAGGCCTATTTCATGCAGATATTTGCAATTGCATGGATGCCCAGGTGAAACATATACCGGCATATCAAAACCCAGTTGCTGGTAATAGGGGGTGATAAATGCCTGAACCGGTAAATTATTCGCTGTCTCTATGATCGATGAGGTGAGCTTACGCAATGGTTTGAGCAGGAGTTTTACCTCGCAAACTTTGAAACGATCGGTAAACGGGATCCAGCGATGAACATCATCAATGGCAACCAACAGGGCTCCTTGTCGTATGCCTTTAATGGTGCCAATACTCTCTTCTTCGTTCAAATAACTCCGTATCACCACCTGCTGTCCCAGGTAACGGCTGAAAATTATCAATTGTTCGGCTGCGCTTAATCGATCCATAAATGCTAAATATATTAGCAAATATAAATGTTGCAGGTCAAAAACCAAACAATAACAACTAAAAAAATTAGTTAATTAATTCAGCTTCAAGGTCGGGTTTTGAAACGTCGGTAAGGGCCACTTTGCCACGTTCTTTTCTTACGATACGGTTGTAAAGGGAAATTTCCTTTTCAAAAAGGAAGCGGAAAAATAGCATGGTCCATGACTTATGCGACTGCAGGGAATCGTAATATTCAGGTGCAGCGCGTTTCAGTTCTGGTAGCTTATTCCATGGGATAGAAGGGAAATCGTGGTGCTCATTGTGATAGCCAACGTTGAACGCAACTGTATTTAATACACCGTAATAGCTATACGTTTCCTGTTCTGATTGAAAAGTAAGGTAGTGTTCCTGTACCCAGCGTGCGCCAAGGGGATGCAGGCCGATAGAGAACCAAAAACTAATAAACATAAAGGCAACCGCATGAAAGCCGATAAAATACCAAACAGCGGCTGTAAAGGCTATCTGCACAACAATGTTGATCATCAGCCAGGTATCAAAAAATTTGATCTCCTTCAAACGTGAAACACGTGTTCCCTGAAAGATTGGGAAGAAAAGCAGCCAAAGCACTTTACCAATAAAATAGTTATTGATCAGTTTTGCTTCCCAGCGGTTAGGTAAGTCGGCATCCAGTTCGTGAATACCCTGGAATGAGTGGTGTTTGATATGGTATTTCTCGAAAGAAATTGCACCCGGCATGATATGTGGCAGGTTGGCAAAAATTGCTGCCCAACGATTTGCGAGCGCATTTTTAAACAGCAATTGGTGCGCACACTCGTGGATCATTACAAAAAGCGAATGGTTGGCAAAAGCCCCATAACAATAGGCAGCCGCAAAAACGATCCACCATGACTGGTCGCGAACCAACCAGGCTACACCCAGCATAGAACCCACCAGGCCTATGATAGCGACCATGGTCAGCGGGTTTTTACCAATTAGATTTCTAACTTGAGGAAACTGTTTTAAGATTTTTTTAGTACGAATACGATGTGGTTCAGATTCGGTAGAATAGACAAAATCAGTTCTAAATGCCATGCGTGTAGTTTATTTAATTACGGGTGTTATAATAAATATTATTTCGTTTTCAATTGCTTGAAAAGGATTGAGCTTAATAGTTTTATTTAGCTATTTAAAGGGGCTGCCTAAAAATTATCCGGCTCTAAATATAAACGTTAATTCTGTAATAAAAACGTGATTTGAGGCATTTTTACACAAATAGTATCAATGTGTTTGGTGGAATTTACCTGAACGATAGAAAATTTGAAGCATACTCGGCAGTACGATCAGCAGCAAAGGTAAGGCGATAAGGAAACCGCCAATTACTGCAATTGCCAGGGGTTGGTGCAATTGCGCCCCAGCGCCAATACCCAGTGCTAAAGGCATTAACGCAACAATGGCTCCGATAGCGGTCATTAATTTAGGTCGCAGGCGGGTTGATATGGCATATACTATAGCTTCGTTGATGTCCTGGTGTACGATGCCCGGGTGATTTTCCATGATCTCGAGCGCCCGTTGTTTGAATTGCAAAAAGGTAAATATGGCATTTTCGCCGATGATACCAACGATCATGATCAGCCCGGTATAACTGCCAACATTTAGGGGCGTTTTGGTGATGTATAAAGCCATCAGACTTCCGGAAGTACCTAATATTGCTATGATCAAAATAAGCAAGGCTATGCGGAACTGTTTGAACAGGAACAGGATAACGCCGAAGACCAATAAGCAGGCAACGATCAATATGGTCATTAATTCTTTGAACGATTGTTGTTGTTGCGCATAGTCGCCACCATATTCTATGTGGAAACCTTCGGGCAGATTTACATTTTGGGCTATACTTTTTTGTATGGCCGGCATTACGCTGCCAATATCGGCACTATCTAAACGGGCAGTAACAATACCCATGGCCTGCAGGTTTTCGCGATTGATCTCAGCTTCGCCACCGGAAAGCTTTACCGTAGCAAGTTCATTGATCGGGATCAGTTTTCCTGCCGGAGTAAAAACAGTTTCATTCTTTATATCTTCAACTTTAAGTGTCCTGTTGCCGGGGTAGACCATTCTGATGGGCGACAATTGCTCACGCTCGAGGATATTTCCTATGATGTTGCCTTCCAGTGATGTTTGCAATTGAAACTGCAGGCTGGCCGGTGTAATATTATATTGAGCCAATTTACTATAGATCGGATCGATACTCACTGAAGGGCCGGCAATGACTATACCATCCAAAACATCAGCAGTACCCTTTACGGTGCTGGTGGCTTTTGCTATTTGTTTTGAAAGCTCATGCAATTTATCCGGGTTGTCGCCAAATACTTTGATCTGAATTGGCTCGACAGATGTCGTCAGATCGCCAAGCATATCCGTTATTACCTGTCCGAATTCGATCACCAAAGCAGGTTGGTTGACGGCTATCTTCTGACGAAGTTCGCTTATCACCTCGTCGGTAGTTCTGTCTCTTTTCTTTTTTAGCTGGATCAGGTAATCGCCGCGGTTAGGCTCAGTGATAAAGAAACCCATTTCGGTTCCCGTCCGGCGGGAGTAGGCATTAACTTCGGGAACTTTAACGATGATCTTTTCTACTTCACGTAACATCCTGTCTGTTTCTTCCAGCGATGTACCGGCGGGCGAATGGTAATCGAGCACGATACTACCTTCGTCCATATCCGGCAGGAAGCCGGTTTCCAGCAAGCCAGGTAATATGGCCAGTGCTGCAATGCAAACACCCATAATGATCAAACTTAACCAGGGGTGCAGGATAAACCATTTGACCCATTGTTGTTTTTTAACCAGGTGTATCTCTTCCTTTTGATCGCGACTTATTTTCTTCTTATTTTTTCGGGTGAGCAATAAATAGATAACAGGCAAGCCGATCCATGTTACAAAGAATGAACACACCAGCGTGATGATCATGGTGTTCGTCAGAATATTAAAATAAGCTCCGGCAACACCACTCATTAAAAAGAAAGGAACGAATATCACAATAGTGCTGACTGACGAACCTATCATAGCAGGGAAAAGGTAATCGATCGCTTTTTGCAGGATAGTGGATGTGGGTTCGTCAGGATGCTCTTCGTGGGTTCTATGGATCTGCTCCACCACTACAATAGCATCATCAATGATCAAACCTATGGCTGCCGCTATAGCGCCCAGGGTCATGATGTTGAAGGTATAACCAAGCCCGTATAATACCAACAGGGTAAGACCAAGTGTAACCGGTATGGTGATCAAAATGGTAGCGCTTGCCTTCAATGAACGAAGGAATATGACCGCAACAATAATAGCAAGCAGCAAACCTATCCAAAGACTGTCGCTTACGCTTTTGATCGAGTCGTTCACAAAATCAGCCTGAATATAATAGGGTTTTATGGTAACGTCCTTCGGCAATAGTTTTTGCAGATCGGTGACTTTGGCAGCCATATCAGATGATAGGGATACCAGGTTTGCATTGGGCTGTTTGATCACTGCGATGAGCACGCCCGGGTGTCCATTTGCATTGATCTTTACGTATTCGGTCCCTTCATCAATATTAATTTGAGCAAAATCTTTCAGTCTTGTAATTCTCTTACGGTTATTGCCAATCACCAGGTTTGCCAACTGGTCCTTTGCGTTGATGGTGGCATCGGTAACAGTAAGATAGAAGAGTTTATAGTCGGATAAATACCCCTCAGATTTTACAAAATTGGTATTGCTAAGCGTCGTACTGATGATATCAGGCGTTAAGCCAAGCGAACTCATTTTTTGCTTATCCAGCGTAAGCCAGTATTCTTTCGCCTTCCCACCAATTATCCTGATCTCGGAAACCCCATCGACCTGTGAAAGAAAAGGTTTGATCGTATAGGTAGCCAATTGACGCAATTCGATGGGGCTACGGGTATGGCTTTCAAGGGTGTAGCCACTTACCGGCAGGATGGAAGGATTCATTTTCGCAACCGTAATATTTACGTCGGCGGGTAATTCATTTTTTACCTGATCGATACTGCTTTGGATACGCTGCTGGGCGAGGTCGATATCAGAGCCCCAGTTTAAATAGGCAGATATTTCGCAACTACCGCGACCGGTAGTGCTTCTTACAGTTTGCAATTCAGGCACCTGTTTAATGGCGTTTTCTAACGGCTTGGTAACCGTAACCATCATTTTATTAACCGGCTGCAAACCTTCTTCAGCTATGATCTTTATTTTAGGAAATGTAATCTCGGGGAAAAGCGAGGTCTGCATTTTTGAATACACAAACAAACCACTCATGATAATGAGTGAAAGCACCAGGCTAAGTGGTTTTTTGTGCGATATGAAGAAATCCCTGATCGGTGTCATTATTGTACGATTTTTATTTTGGCCGTATCAGGTAAACCGTAATTGCCGGTAACAACTATCTTGTCACCTGGTTGGAATTTAGGCGACAATACTTCTATCCGGTCACCAGTCTCGATACCCCTGGTGATCGGAATTTTTACAGCTGTAGTTTGGTTGATCAGTTTCATCACCCAAAATTCTGTTTGGGTTTCATTTGATAATACCGCATCTTTTGGCAGCGATTGGGTTTTGTTTTTTGCCGATTTAACGATCCGTGCTTTTGCTACCAGGTTTTCGGGTATTTGCTGCCCGCTGTTTACTTTTAAAACTACTGCCTGAGTTTGGGCAACCGTATCTACCGATGGCATAAACGAACTGACCGTGCCATCTAAATTTTGCCCCCCTGGCAGGCTAAGCCTGATATGCTCATTCAGATTTACATATTGCCGTAATTCGTAGGGTAACTGAAGCAGGAATACGAAACTTGAGCGATCGCTTATCGTAGCCAGAGCCTCGCCGTCCTGCACGTAATCGCCAAGCTGATGATTCATTTGTGATATGTACCCGTTTTTAGATGATTTTATCTTGCTTAATCCTGAAAACTTCAGCGTTGAGTCTAATACCGAAATACTGTTGCCGATCGCCTGGGCCTCTTTAGTTTTTATTTCAAACAATAGCTGCCCGATTTTCACTTCCTGACCCTGTTGGGTATTTACTTTAGTGATATAGCCGATAGCGTTTGATTTGACGTAGTTTTTTTGAAGAAATACCGAGGTTGCATTCAAGTCGATATAATCAGTCATTGAATTTTGGTCGATCGTGGTTACCGTAACAGGTGTTTGGGCTTCAACCTTTGATGTATCTTCGTCGTCAGCTTTTTTGTTGCTGGTACAGGAGCTAAGCGCAATAGTTAAACCCGCAACTAAATAAAGCAGCTGACCGGTGTATTTGGCGATCTTTGTTTTCATGTTACTTATTCCAGTAGTTTAATTGGTTGATCAATTGTAATTTACTGATCAGGGTTTGTGTTTTCAGGTTCCTTACGGTCAGGTAATTATTGATAGCTAATATCAGGTCGGCAATTTTAACATCACCGTTTTCCAGTAATTTAGTGTCCACTTTGATCAGCGTTTCTGAATATTTTATCTGATCTTCAATTTGTGGCATCAGTGTTTCATTTTCATTGATCTGCTGTGTCAGCTGGGCAATTTGCTGGCGGTATTGCACATTAAAAAAGGCTTTGTAATTTTCCCTGGTCTCCTCTTCCAGCGAAAATTTTTTGTATTGTAATTTCCGCTGCCCGCCATCATAAAGCGGTATCGATAAACCAAAGCCAAAACTGGTACCGAAATTTCTCCAGGCCTGTCCCATAAAGTCGCTGTTATAACCCGCGTCGGCAAAAATATTTGCTTTGGGTTTATAAGTATAGTCTAGCTGCTGGCGACTGTTGACGATCTTTAAACTGTCAAGCCGGTATTGCGTAAAAAATATACTGTTATTATTAGTAAATGGTACGATCCGCTCTAAACCAGGGTAGCTGAGTTCGGTTTGGGTGGTGTCTGCAATACCTGCCAGGTAGTTCAAGGTGGCGAAATCATTTTTATATTGCAAACGGGCTTGCGATAATTGAAGTTCCTGTTGTTTTAACGTTACCAGGAAAGTCAGGTAATCGCTTTGATGGTAAACGTTATTCTGGGTAAGCTTTTTCAACACTTCTTCTTCCGAACTTAGTAGTGTAACGATCTCGCGGTTGAATTTTAGTTGTTGCTGGTCGCCATAGGTAGTAACATATTGTGCAGTTATAGCTTTTTTCAGATCCTGCTCAGATATCCTCGCCTGATTCATCGTTGATGCTGATTGCAGCGAAATGCCTTCCAACTGGGTATTGACGTTATTTTTACTGACAATAGCCTTATTGATACCTACCAGACCATTGAGCGTATGGGCATTAGTGATGGGTTCGGAATACCCTACGCTACCAATTGTAGGCGCATACAAACCAGCACTTGTTAAAGCGACCTGGGGTTTGTAACCGGCTAACAATCTCAAGCTATCTAATTGATTAGAAGCTATCTGGTTACTGAGATCTTTAATAAGTGGACTATTGCTTTTGGCTAACTCAATATAGCGATCTAAAGTATTGATCGATTGCGCAAATGAATGGAAGGAAATAAATACGGTTAAAAAAACGCCAAAAAGCCATTTCATTAAATACTGTGTTGAGGATTTTGCACTAAAATAAATATTTAATTCTGTAAAAATTTAGGATAAGCGGGTCAGAATCTAACGGTGAATATATGTAAACCATTATTGAAAGTGTAAAGTAGTTCGAAACCAAGGTTTTCGCAAATCTGTTTTGATATGGTTAGGCCAAGGCCACTGCCTTCGGAGCTTGTAGATTTACTAAATCGTTTAAATACCTGCTCGGGTTGTAACGCAGTATTTTCACCGGTATTTTCTATAACCAGGTAATTTGCCATTAGGTTGATATTGATATTACCACCCTGATAATTGTGCCTGATGGCATTGCTGAAAAGATTATTCAAAAGCACTTCTACCAGGTAGGGGTTTGTATCGAGTGCTTTTTCGCTCAAATTAACATTTACAATTAGTTGCTTATCATTAAATATCTCCTCGAACTGAACAACCAGGTCTTCAACAATTGATGTCAGGTTAATGTTCTTATGGCCTTCGACCAAGCGATTTTCAATCTTCACGAGCAGCAATAGCGACTGGTTAAGCCTCGTCAAACGAGATACGGCACTGTACAGGTCATTTAATAATTTGCTTTGCTGGTCTGAGAAATGCTCGGTTTGTAACAAGGTATCCAATTTGGAATTAATGACTGCAATTGGTGTAAGCAATTCGTGTGAGGCATTTTCTGTAAAAGTTTTAAGGTCCTTATAGTCGTTTTTTACCCGTGATGACATAGCGCTCACAGCCTGGTTCAGCTCTTTGAATTCGTCGATATTTGTTTCCGGTTGCGGAATGCTATTTGGATCGGATAGGTTAAATGAACGTAGTTCCAGCAGCAAATTATGGAACGGTTGCCATAGGCGATTAAGCAATAAACGGTTAGTCATGAAAAGTACCAATAACAATAGCAGGATTACCCCCGAAGTGATACCAAAGATAATTGTAAGCAGATCCTCAGTTTCAACGGTCGATTTCACAATCAATATCTTGTAGTATTTACCTCCTACCATAACCGAGCTAATCAGGCCGCGACCTGATTCAAAAACCTCATGACGGTGATGGCGGCCATGGTGCTCAGAGGGGAAATTACGGTACAAAGTATCCAGATAGGCGCGCTTAACAATTCCCGGAGCCACTTCTTCAAACCGGATCTGCTGATCTTCCGACTCAAATACCTGAGGTAAAATATGATTGATGCGCACATATTCAAATATTTCATGCTCTTCAACAGCCAGGTCTTTGTCTATGTCTTCTACCAATATCAGCTTTATGGCTACATAGTAAATGATGCCGGTAAATAACATGACAACAATAGTGGTAACCAGCGTTACCCGGTTATATTTGGAAAGTAGTTTCATTGCTCAGTAAGTTTGTAGCCCATGCCGTAGGTTGCATGGATATAGTCATTGCTTCCAGCCTCGAGTAACTTCTTTCGCAGGTTTTTGATGTGCGAATATATAAAGTCGAAATTATTGGCCATATCTATCCCATCTCCCCAAAGATGTTCGGCGATAGCATTTTTAGAAACTACTTTTTCTTTGTTTGCAACAAAATACAGCAAAAGGGCATATTCTTTACGGGTAAGCTTAACCGGCTGGTCATTAACTTTGATCGATTTGGCCAACAGGTCGATAGCGATCTCATTAAACAAAAGGATATTACTCCCGTTGAACGATTTCCTTCGGATAATTGCTGATACCCTTGCCCTGAGTTCTGAAAGGTGAAATGGTTTTACGAGGTAATCATCCGCGCCCAGGTCAAGTCCTTCAAGCCTGTCGTCTAAAGAGTTTTTTGCCGAGATGATCAAAATCCCGTCGTTGTATTCTTTTTGTTTAATTGTTTTTAAAATATCAATTCCATTACCGCCGGGGAGTGTAATATCCAATAAAATGCAATCATAGCGGTATAAGCTAACTTTAGCCAATGCTTCAGCATAGGTGGAAGCTATTTCACAAATGTTCCCTGCTTCGGCAAAATATTCTTCAATACTTTCCCGTAGTCCTTTTTCGTCCTCTATAATAAGTAACTTCATTGAAAAATAATTTTTATAAAAATATAAACAGATTTTGTACAAATATTGTAATTGTGAATTCACATGCTGATGCAATTCAATATTTAATCTATTAAAACTATGTGGTGGACTTACGCATTACTGTCGGCACTTTTTGCAGCGCTTACGGCTATTTTCGCAAAGATTGGCATCAAAGGAGTCGATAGCGACCTTGCGACGGCAATCCGTACAGCAATTATTCTTTTCATTGCCTGGGGAGTGGCTTTTGCTAGGGGTAGTACAGCAAATATCGGCGGACTTACGCGAATTAACTGGATATTCCTCGTGTTATCAGGCTGCGCTACCGGCTTGTCCTGGATTTTTTATTTCAAAGCGTTGCAGGTGGGTGAGGTCTCGCAAGTGGCGCCGGTTGATAAGCTTAGCGTTGCTTTAGCCATTGTACTCTCGGCTATTTTCCTGAAGGAAACACTCACCTGGCAAACTACCATAGGTGCTGTATTAATATTGGCAGGAACTGTAGTTATTATACTGCCCAGGCACTATTTTAATTTTTAGTCACCTAATTGTCACAGTGTAACAATCGCACTACTAATAAATCTGTTACAGGATTTGTACAGATTTTCTGCGCAATTTCGCCCCGATGTTGAGAAGAAATAATATAGTTGAGCGCATTTTATTAGTCATATTAGGTTTGGCCCTAACCGTTAATGCAAGTGCAAATAATAGCTTCAGTTTTGATGAAATCAAGGGGAAAATAACTGGCAAAGTTGTCGATTCGGCCACCCATTTGCCGGTTTCCTATGCTACCATCAGTATTTTTAAAGTTAACAACCCAAGTCCGGTTAACGGCGTAGTTTCTGACGATAACGGAGCTTTCACATTGACCAATGTGTCTGAAGGATCTTATCGAATTGTTGTTAATTTTATAGGTTACCGCAAAAAGTCAATCAACAACATCGCCATCAGTAAAACCTCAGCCGAGGTTTCGCTGGGTACAATTTTTCTCTCGCCTTCAACTAACCAGTTAAAAACGGTCGAGATTGTAAGCAAGGCTCCCATTGTCGAAAATAAGATCGATAAACAAATTTACAACGTAGCTAACGACCTAACTTCGCAAGGCGGTTCGGCGGCAGATGTGTTACCTAAATTGCCGCAGGTAACCGTAGATATTGACGGCAATGTTTCATTGCAAGGTAATAGCAACATACAGTTTCTGATCAATGGAAAGCCATCCAGCATTTTTGGTGCAAGCCTTGCGGATGCATTACAGTCGATCCCGGCCAGCCAGATAAAAAGTATTGAAGTTATTACCAGCCCCGGTGCAAAATACGATGCAAACGGAACTGGCGGTATTATCAATATTGTTTTAAAAGAAAGTAGAATAGAAGGTGTAAACGGAAGCGTTAATTTATCGGCTGGTACGCGGCGCGAAAACGGTTCACTTAATCTGAATATCCGCAAGGGAAATTTTGCTGTAAATGCTTTCTTTAATGGTGGCGAACAAATCAATAGTACCACTATAAATAAAACCAACCGACTTTCATATAACGGTGCCCGGGATACGTCAACAAACCTGGCGCAAAATGGAAGCAGTAATTTCACCAGGGGAGGATATCAATCGGGCTTAAGCCTTAATTGGGATATTTCCAGGAAAGATCAACTGACTATTTCGGGCGGGTACAATTATTTCGAGAATCATAACTACGGCCTCACCAGTCAGGATCAGACTGCTAATGACCTGACTAATAATACAATTGCTTCTGATGTACAAAGTCTGCGCAACTCCGATAGTCGTTTTGCCGGAAAATATTTTGATTATAGCGCGGCTTACAAAAGAACCTTTGCTAAAGAAAACCAGGAACTGGATATATTGATCAATTCAAGCAATGGCAATAACCAATCGAATTTTTCCCAGCAACAAACCTATTTGACCGGTGGTTATCCACCTTCTGGTTCGATTGGTAATAATCCGGGTAAAGATCATGAAACGGAAATCTCGGTCGACTACACACAGCCTTTCTCCAAGAAATTTACTATTGAAACCGGAGCAAAAGCGACGCTTGAGAATATTAATAATACAGTAGTTACCGATACCTTGAAAAATGGTTTGTATGTGCCTAATACAAATCAAACCTATGGATTTAATTATAACCGTAAAGTTTATGCTGCTTATTTGTCGGCTACTTTTGCATTGTTCGGTGATTTTATAAATGGTAAAGCAGGTCTGCGCGACGAGTATACCAATACCACGGCCGATTTTCCCGGCACTAACATTCCGGGGTATAATATTGTTGCACCATCGGCAGTGCTTTCGCATCAATTAGATGAGTCGCAATCAATAAAATTAAGCTATACCTATCGCATTGAACGGCCTGATTACGGCTCGCTGAATCCCTTCTATAATGTTAGCGATCCGCATAACATCAGCGCCGGAAATCCGAATCTAAAACCGGAAGAAGGCCATAATTATGAATTTGGCTACAGTAAAAACTTCCAGCAGGGAGCCAATATTTATATTGGATTATATTACCGGTATAATACGAACGACGAGCAGACCTACACCACTTTTTATGATAGTTTAAAGGTGAACGGCACTACCTATTCAAATGTTTCTTTTACTCAGAGAGCAAACATAGGCACCGAAACTACGGAAGGGCTTAGTTTATTTGCGTCATTACCGGTTACCAAACAGTTCAGCCTTAGGAGCAATATGAATTTTTCGGACAGGATAACGACAAACCCGGGAAACCCAACAGTAAGCGGTTTTATTTACAGGATAAATCTTAATGCAACCTATGAATTCGGCAATGATCTGATTGCGGAGATTTTTGGTAATTACAATTCTTCGCAACGAACCATTCAGGGTACAAGGCCAATATTTGCTTTTTATAACGCTGCGATCAGGAAGCAATTCATGAAGAAGAAGATCAGCATCGGCTTAACAGCCACCGATCCGTTTAATAAATATATCAACCAGAAATCTACTACGGCGGGCCCCAATTTTTACCAGTCAAATTTGCGCGAAGTACCGTTCCGGTCGTTCGGAATAACATTAGCCTATAAATTTGGTAAGCTCGAATTTAAAAAAGATAAAAAAGACGACAATAATAACCTGCCGGATAATCCGGATGGCGGAGGTGGTAAATAAAGGCTTTTAAAAAGCATCGTCAATTTAGTGTTAAGGCAGAATTACCTATTTACGAAAAGTTAATTTAAACTTGTTGGATAGTTAATGTAATTTTGACGCTATGGCCAAAAGTAATTTACCTACATATGCTATTGTCGAATTATTAATAAGACTGGAAAAATACGATTCGGCAATTGGAGATTATAAAGACCATTCGGTATATGATGACGAAATTATTGTTAAAACATCAGGCGGAAGTATCCGTTTTCCGGAACACCTCATCATCCGCCAATTCGAAACGCCGGAACTCATATCTGATAACGAGTTGCTGAAAACGGCACAATGGTTTAAAGCTGCCATTTAAACTGCAACTATATATTTAACCGCTTAATATTACTGCCTGATAGTGATTATATTGGAGGCATAACTAAATTTTTAATTTTGAAAATTAAAAATTTAGTTATAGATTTATTCTAACCAATTTCCAGGTATTTATATGTTCGTTTGCAGTTTGGTATAATCATTTTCGATGCCCTCTGAATCCGGAATATGCACCTTTATTTGAAGAACCATGAAAAAGTCAGGCCTATTATTTGCGCTGTTAGTTTTTGTTACCAGTTGTACCCTTGCACAAGGTACCAGCCCGGTATTGCAGAACCTTGTAACTAAACTTAAAAATTTCGGCAACAATCATATTATCGAAAAAGCCTATCTCGGCTTCGATCGCCCATATTATTCAGCTGGCGATACTTTGTATTTTAAAGCTTACCTGTTGATCGGCGAACACCATGAAGTTTCCCAGGCTAGTGGCGTATTGCGGGTTGACCTTATTGGCGTATCTAATAACATCATCAAGAACAGGATATTAAAGGTAAGTAATGGAACTGCAACTGGAGATTTTACCTTACCGGATACACTTAAAAGTGGGCTTTATCGAATCCGGGCTTTTACACGTTATATGCAAAACGCCCCCGAATACTTTTTTGATAAAACGGTGTATATTTCAGGAATCGGAAATAATTCATCTAATATTGATCAGCACCAGGGCAATGACCCCGATTTGCAATTCTTTCCTGAAGGAGGCGATCTGGTTAATTCGGTGATGTCGCGGGTTGCATTTAAAGCCATAGGGGTAAATGGCCTGGGTATAAAAGCTAAAGGAACCATAATTGATAATACGAATGCGCCTGTTGCCGAGTTTGTTTCAAATGATCTGGGTATGGGTTCGTTTTATATCCAGCCCGAAGACGGCAAAACTTATAAAGCAAAAGTAACTTACGGTAATGGCAAACAAGCTGTAATTCCGTTACCTCAGGCATTGGCCAAAGGTATTTTATTGCGCACAAAGGACACATTGGGTAAGGTATCTATCGATATCGTTTGCAATAAAGGCTATCTGCAGGATAATATGAACAAAGATGTAAACCTGATCATTTATTC
>CAIPPO010000034.1 GCA_903866915.1 uncultured Mucilaginibacter sp.
ATGATGGTTTGGGACGATTTTTGGCTCAATTCCATCAATAACTTACCTACTGACATTACTATATTCAATAATAATGCTATTGAAAAGATAAAACGCCTGCGCAACCATCCATCGGTAATGCTGTGGTGCGGCGATAATGAAGGTTATCCTAACGCGCCGTTAAACGGCTGGTTGAGGGAAGATGTGAGTGCTTATGATGGTGATGACAGGATGTACCAGCCAAATTCTCACGCTGGCAGTCTTACCGGCAGTGGTCCCTGGACAAACAACGACCTGAAATGGTACTTTACCAAAGCACCAAGCGGTTTTGGCGGCAACCAGGGTTGGGGTATGCGCAGTGAAATAGGCACGGCGGTATTTACCAATTTTGAAAGCTTTAAAAAATTTATGCCGAAGGAAGACTGGTGGCCGCGCGATGAGATGTGGAACAAGCACTTTTTTGGTCCGTCGGCGGGAAATGCAGGTCCAGACAGGTACGACGAAGCCATTACCAAACGCTATGGCGCGCCAACGGGGATAGAAGATTATTGCCGCAAAGCGCAATTGCTTAATATAGAAACCAATAAAGCGATGTATGAAGGCTGGGCGGATAATATGTGGGAAGATGCCTCGGGTATTTTAACGTGGATGAGCCAGTCGGCCTATCCGTCGTTCGTATGGCAAACGTATGATTATTATTACGATTTAACAGGCGCTTATTGGGGCGCAAAAAAAGGCAGCGAACCACTGCATATACAATGGAACCCTGCGACAAATTCCATCAAAGTAATTAATGCCACAAGTCATGACGTGGAAGGATTGACTGCCGAGGGGGCTATATACAATAAAGATGGCAAAGAGGTAAAAGAGTTTACGCAAACCGCACAGGTTAATGCTTATGCCAACACGGCTACGGAATGCTTTAAATTTAACTTTCCGCAGGAAAATTTGGCGCTGCATAAACGCGCTTATGCTTCATCGGACGACAGGCGCAATACCGAAGATTTGGTCACTGATGGTGAAGCGGGAACGAGATGGTCGAGCGAACAGAATGATAATGAATGGATATATGTTGACCTGGGTAAACAGCAGGAAGTAGATGGCGTTGGCCTGAATTGGGAAGATGCTTTTGGCAAATCATTTAAGATACAAGTATCGGATGATGCGAAAAGCTGGACAGATGTGCTAACAAG
This sequence comes from uncultured Mucilaginibacter sp., assembly GCA_903866915.1. Classification (GTDB taxonomy): domain Bacteria; phylum Bacteroidota; class Bacteroidia; order Sphingobacteriales; family Sphingobacteriaceae; genus Mucilaginibacter. The sequence continues at coordinate 1,173 of CAIPPO010000034.1, forward strand.
TAATGACGGCGCACCGGGCAAGCAGGTATTCAATTTTGAAACCGTAGGGGCAAGGTATGTACGTATGCTGGGCTTAAAACGGGGCAGCGGGTGGGGTTATTCGCTTTGGGAGTTCGAGGTTTATGGCAGCCGGAAGAACAATACGTTGAGTGATGTGCATTTCATCAAACTAAAATTGAAGGATAAGAATGGTAAACTGCTATCGGATAATTTTTACTGGCGCAGCAATAACAAAGCAGATTATTCGGCGCTGAATACTTTGCCAAAAGTGCATTTGAAGGTCAATACCAAAACAAAAAAAGTTGATGGCAAATATATTATGGACGCGGTAATAACCAATCCAGCAACATCACCTGCTGTGGCTTTTGCCATCAGGGCGCAGGCGGTCAAAGTATCAAACGGGGAAGAAATACTGCCGGTATTTACTAATGATAATTATTTTTCGCTGTTGCCGGGAGAAAGCAAGAATATACATATTGAGTTTGACGTAGACGTAATTCGCAATGATACGCCGAAGTTGCTGGTGGTGCCTTATAATGAGCCAGTTTTAAAAAATTGAGTGATTGAGTGAATTAGTGATTGAGCGAATGAAAAAATTAGCTGAATATTAAATTATTCATTAGTAATTCAATGTTGTTTTTAGCAATATTTTGGTATACAAGAACCATAGTATTTGATGAAATAAAAAACAAGCTAAAACAATTTATTTTGCTTTAAATGTTTTTATATGTAGTTTTAACATTTTATAATCAGGACCTACTAAAATCTACATTTCATGAAAAAAACACTGTTGGCGATAGCTTGTATTTTTGTCGGCTATTGTTCTTTCGCACAGGAAAGAAAAGCCCCTGCTTACCCGTTAATTACTCACAGCACTTATTTCAGTATATGGTCGTTTAGCGATACGCTGAATGCCTCGACCACCAAACATTGGACAGGAAAAGACCAATCTTTATTAGGGTTGATAAGTGTCGACGGGCAGGTATAC
>CAIPPO010000035.1 GCA_903866915.1 uncultured Mucilaginibacter sp.
ATTCAGCCAAATACCTATTGCACGACGTCATTATTAATTTTCCCAATAGCGATCTTTGGTTGAAAGTGGATAGCGCGGGATACTCAAAATGCGTCGAATTAATTATCAGTTAGGACTATCCGGTTAATTAAAAGACGCCCTGAATTCTCCCGGTGTAACATTGGTTTTAGCCTTAAATAGCTTGTTGAAAGATTGCGCATGTTCGAATCCTAATTCGTAAGCAATTTCACTGACCGAAAGCCCTGTTGTGGATAATTGTTCTTTTGCTTTTTCAATCAGTTTGTCATGGATATGCTGCTGTGTGTTTTGTCCGGTTATTGCTTTTAGCAACTCGCTTAAATAACCTGCTGATAGGTTTAATTGCTCAGCAACATATCCGACGGTGGGTAACCCGTGTTTGGTAATGGCATCGCTGTTAAAGTAATTCGTGAGCACATCTTCCACACGGCCAACGATTTGGTGACTGGTAATTTTCCGTGTAAGAAACTGGCGCTGGTAAAACCGGTTTGTGTAGGTTAGGATAACCTCCAGTTGAGCGATGATCACATTCTGGCTAAATTCATCAATATTGGAATGGTATTCCTGTTCAATATATTTCGCGATACTTGTTAACAGGGTTTCTTCCTTATCTGATAGGTATAACGATTCATAAACAGAATACCCGAAGTATTCATATTGCTTTATGTTTTTGGCCAATGGTGTGTTCCATAAAAGATCAGGATGAACCAGGATCATCCATCCTGATGGTTTCTTTGTTTGCCTTTTTGCCGTTTCAAGGCTCCAAACCTGGCCGGGGGCCATGCAAAAAAGTACCCCTTCATCAAAATCGCAAGCCTGTTGGCCATATTTGATCCGAACGTATAAATCCCTTTTTAACGAGATGCAATAAAAATCAAAGATCAAACTAATGGGTTCTGCCAGCTCTGCTGCTGTAAACGAATCCAGATTGATCACGCTGACAAGGGGATGTTCCGGCTTAGGGAGTTCTAATATTCGGTGATATTCGGTAATGGTTTTAATCCGGTAGGGTGGTTTATTAGCCATATCTAAATATAATAAAATTCCAAAAAAGGTTGTAAGAGCATTTTAAATTTAGTAGCTCAGAAAATGAAATAGCCGACAGGGAATTGCCTTTATTGTCAGTATTAGAGAAAAATAGGATATGTGCCCATATAAAAACACAGCGATAGTTGTAACCTTTGTACTTTTTAGTAAATACCATGCTAATTACCGCAATTCCTTTAAGCCCGTAGCCAATAAAATGAATAATAGGCAGATCATCCTAATTGTTTCTCCTGTATAAAAGTTGTAATCCCAGGCGATCATCGAATCTTAATACGGTGTGTTTATTAATGCCCTATACGGCGCCCCCAAAGTAAAATATAGCATACAAAAGGATACCCATGCGAACGGCCCACTCATAATTACCGGGCAAAACGGCAGATCCCCAGTAAAAAAAGCAATCCGATATTGCCCGTCAAAAATGTGATTTAAACGGCCGCCAACCCCTTCAAATGATATGAAAGGAGATTTATGGGCGAACTCAAGTTTTAGTTATACAATTGCC
>CAIPPO010000036.1 GCA_903866915.1 uncultured Mucilaginibacter sp.
AACTATCGAATATGAATTTCTGCAATACAATGACGACGAGGTATAAACGAAACGACGAACCTATGGTGCGACTAATTAAGAAAATGCCGGCCGCGGTTTTATAACTCCAGGCCCCCAATGCCGTTTCGATATAGCTGTAGATGGAGGTCAGTTTCATCCGGTAATACAGCGGCAGCAAAACAGTAGCGATGATGATGAATCCTGCTGCATTACCCAACACAAACTGGAAGTAGGCAAACTGATCGCCGGACGGTGCTCCAACTTTACCCGGAACGGAAATGAAAGTTACGCCGCTCAAAGCCGTACCAATCATCCCAAAAGCAACGAGGTACCATTTTGAATTGCGGTTGGCCACAAAAAAGGTGTCGTTATCCGACGATTTGCGCGATGTTAACCAGGAAATGGCTAGCAACACTACAAAATAGCCGATAATGAATGATAGTAGTACTGCTGGTGACATGGTGTTTTTTTAGTCCGTAAAAGTCCGAAAGTCCGAAAGATTTTTGTTTATGATGGCAATTTATGTAAAAGAAATAAATTCTATCATTCAACCTCCCGTCTTTCGGACTATTTAGAATCACAGATTTTAACTGATTATTGTGAATTCACAGATTTTGAAAATACGTAAGCATCTTTCTGACTTATGCGGATTTTCGGACCATTTAGAATCACAGATTTTGACTGATTGTTGTGATTACACAGATTTTGAAAATACGTAAGCATCTTTCGGTCCCGATAGCTATCGGGATTCGGACGATTTAGAATCACAGATTTTGACTGATTTTTTTGATTACACAGATTTTGAATATAATAAAGCATCTTTCGGTCCCGATAGCTATCGGGATTCGGACTTTCGGACTTCCGGACTATTTAATTAAATTTGACCAATGAACTTTTCGTCGAAGTTGCTGGAGAATGCGGTTGCGGAGTTTGCTAAGCTGCCGGGGGTGGGGCAGAAGACTGCCCTGCGGTTGGTATTGCACCTGCTAAATCAGGACCCCTCAGAGGTGGAGCGGTTTGGCCACAGTGTGATCAAGTTGAGGAACGAAATACAGTTTTGCCGGGTTTGTCATAATATATCTGACCAGGCGGTATGCGAGATCTGCGCTTCGCCCAAACGAGACCAGTCCGTTGTGTGTGTAGTAGAGGATACACGTGACGTAATGGCTATACAGAATACTGATCAGTATAACGGTGTGTATCATGTACTTGGTGGGCTTATATCACCTATGGATGGTGTTGGGCCCTCAGACCTGCAGGTGGATACTTTAGTGGCCCGTATTAAGGAAAATGACATTAAGGAGGTTATTTTTGCTTTAAGCGCCACAATGGAGGGTGATACCACGATTTTTTATTTGCACAAAAGACTCAAAGATTTCAACATTAATATATCTACCATAGCCCGTGGCATAGCTTTTGGAGGAGAATTGGAGTACGTTGACGAAGTTACTTTAGGACGCTCTATTGTAACCCGTGTACCGTACGAAAATTCACTTTCAAGGTAGCGGACATGAAGCTCTCGGTCATTCTGGTCAGTCATAACTCGCAAAATGCGCTTCGACTTGCTTTGAATGCCGTTTACCAGTCAATTTTCAAATCAGAATTTGAAGTGATCGTCGTTGAAAACGCTTCAACTGATCGTTCGCTCGATATGCTGCAAACTGAGTTTTCAGCAATTCGCCTCCTCATCTATCATGATAGCCAGGGTTTTTCAAAATGTTATAATCAGGCGATCAGGGTAGCCAAAGGCGATTATTTGTTGCTGTTAAGCCCCGAAATGATCGTTAACTCCGATAGTTTTGAAAAGTTAAGCCATTTTATGGATCAGCACCCGCTGGCTGGAGGTGCAAACGTACGATCGGTAGATTTTAATGGCGATTACCTGCCTGAATGTCGTAATGGATTGCCGGCAGGCTGGCCAACGTTGCTTAAATTGATAGGTATAGCAGGGTATTTTCCGCGTTCTGTCCCAAAAACGGAAAACCAAAACGATTGGGTAAAAGAATTCGAAACCTCGGAAACAGATACGCTTTGCTCATCCAGCATGTTATTGCGCCGTTCGGCCGTAGCTCGAATAGGTTTTTTCGACGAAAGGTTCAAAACCTTTGCCTACCCTATCGATCTTGCTTTCCGCTTGCGTAACGCTGGATTTAAGACCTACTATTATTCAAAAACATATTTCATTCAATTACCAGGCGAGCCCCTGAACAAATATAGCTGGGCCTACATGAGCCATTTTTATGGTGCTATGTTTATCTTCGCAGCTAAATATTTGTTCAGATTGCCTGTGATCGGACTCAAAGACATAGGCGAAATATATCCGTCGCAATATGAAGTTGAATGAGAAAGTTGTAATTATTACCGGAGCATCTTCAGGAATAGGAAAGGCTTTGGCCATCGATTTTGCGCAACGTGGTGCAAATTTGGTGGTGGCGGCCCGCAATTATGTCGCCTTGTGCGAACTGACGGATACCCTCATTAAGCAATACAATATCAAAGCAGTGGCTGTACAATGCGATGTGGCAGTTGAGTCGGATTGTGAATACCTCATTAAACAGGCGATACTTACGTTTGGTCGTATCGACGTACTCATCAATAATGCCGGCATCAGTATGCGGGCACTTTTCAAAGATGTCGAGATCGAAGTGCTGAAAAGGGTAATGGATATTAATTTCTGGGGCACGGTTTACTGTACCAAATACGCTTTGCCCGAATTGCTGAAATCAAAAGGCAGTCTGGTGGGTGTTTCTTCGGTTGCAGGTTACAAAGGCTTGCCCGGGCGCTCGGGCTATTCGGCCTCAAAATTTGCCATGAACGGTTTCCTGGAAGTATTGCGCGTAGAAAACTTGCATAATGGTTTGCATGTTTTGACCGCCTGCCCGGGTTTTACCGCCTCAAATATTCGTTTTAGTGCACTGAGCAAAGACGGTACCCAGCAAGGCGAAAGCACCCTGGAAGAGGATAAAATGATGACCGCCCAAGAGGTGGCCCGCCGCATCGCGGATGGTGTCGAAAACCGTAGTCGCACCCTCATCATGACCCGCCAGGGCAAACTAGCCGTGCTGCTCAGCAAATTTGTACCGGGTTTGCTGGATAAGCTGGTATATAAGACCTTTGCCAAAGAGAAGGATTCGTTGCTGAAAGACACGAATTAAGGATTTATTTAAAGATACAATCACTTTATCCTCACCACTCCATCCACCACCGCCGGAAACCGTAAAAATTGCTGATGATCGTGTCCGGGAACAATGTATTTGATATCTGAAGCCAGCGTTTTCATCCTGGTCATCGCTTTTACATAGCCATCAGGATCCAGTGTGCCTCCAACAGATGCGGGCACCATATGGTCTAAACTATAATACACCCATATATTATCGGAAGCCAGTATAACCCGATCAGCACCGGTTGTTACCTGTACATATTGCGAATTATAGGTATGACGGGAGCCCGTGTATACCCGAATACCTGGGAATAATTGCTGGTTATCGCCATCAACTAAGGTCACCTTGCCGGCAGCGTTTAAGGCCGTCATTTCTGCAATATCTCGTTTGTTGAAACCCGAGTTTTCGTCGGGTACTGCCTTACTGACGAAAAAATTATAATCATCTTTCTGAATCCATATATGCGCGTTGGGGAACAAGTTTACCCCGTCAATATGGTCCCAGTGGGGATGCGAAAAGATAATGTCAGTTATGCTTTCAGGTTTAATACCTAATTTGAGCAGGGCTGAGTCGGGACGGACATAGTTAACCGGATTGAACTCCCTGGCTTCGGGTATATCGCTCAAAAAGCCTGCATCCAGCAAAATATTTTTACCATTACGCCCTTTGATCAGCCAAATAACGAAATCAATTTTTACGCTGTCGTTTTTGGGTGCATTCAATGACCAAACTTCTGTTGGCGTTGGATCCTTCATAGAAGCATAGCGCAGCGCATAAATTTGGTAAGCTGGTGCCTGGGAATAGGAAGTTGAAATAAAAAGAACTATCGAAGATAGAAGCAGGCAAATTTTTTTCATCGCAAAATTTAATTTGCGTGAATTTAGTGAAATAAGTAATAGAATTTGGAAAGATTTCCAGCATGGCAGAAGATATTCAGGGGCACAAAGTTATTTAAGGCCGGTTTTTTTGTTGAGAAATCAACTGGTCTTGTATCATCCTGAAAAATTGAAAATGGCAGGCGGGCCCATAGGCCTGGTGCTGTCTTCTCATTGATCGAAAATCTTTTTTCCCTGCTTAATGAGAATCCCAACAATTAAAACAAGGGGAATAAGACTTACGATAGTTCCTAAAACGGAATACGTATTCATGCTGCTTTTCTTTTAAGTTAATAATAGGCGTATAATAAAGGTAGTAATTAACACCCTGATTATCATACGTATTTTTACGCAATTTCGGGCGTAATATTACTTTATTCAAAAACTCCGGTTTAAAAATTTGTGCTAAACGAAAAACTTGGATTGCCATTTTGAATACCCGGCATCAGCATGGTATTGGAGAACATGCTTTTTTTGCCTGAATTGAAATTGCCTGCATGATGGTCATGAGGAATGAACCAACGTTTTACTGTCGGATAAATAAAATATGCCAATTTGGTTGAGATGATTCCATACCCGGCTCCGGTAACTACATCGCTCAACCAATGTTCGCGGTTGTATAACCTGAATACTCCGGTTGCAGCACCAATGCTATAGCCCAAAACACCGAACCATGGCGAGCGGTCATCATATTCCTGCGCCAGGAATTCGGCTCCCATAAACGCAAACGCCGCATGTCCGGAAGAGAATGATTGATTGTTTTGCTGGTTTGGACGTAACCGATGTGTCAGGTGTTTGGTTAGTTCGGTTGAAACGCCCATAAAGCCCGCAGACAATACCAGTATTGCCGAACGATCTGCAAAATTGTTTTTGCCCTGTACGCCGGCGAGATTTAATCCGTAAACCAAAGCAATCGGTGTAAACATAAAATAGGTCTCGGCCTGGGTATTAAATGAAGGATTGCTTTTGTGAATCTGTGACGCTACAAAATAATCAACCCTCCTGATCGGATGCACAGCAAATGACAAACCGCCATAAGCGACCAGGGCAACAGGAGCAACAAATGCGAGCGGTCTGAAACTGGCATTCTTCAAAGTATCAGCATTATAGAGGTTTTTTTTTGTAAGGCTGTCGTTCGTCCCTTGTTGTGCGTAAACTACGATCGGAAGTATATAAAGAATTATAAAAAGAGACTTTTTCAAGAGCATGTTTGAATTAAAAGAGCCGGTTAATATCAGACTCTGGGTTATAAATTATCTTTTCTGGTGGCTAAGCTATTCTTAAATTCTGTATTTAAAATGAAGCAGACTACCTAAAATAAAAAAAGCCACCCGTTTTGAAGGTGGCTTTAGTATTTTTTAATTTTTTTTTATGCTGATAAAAGTACCGCTTTTACAATATCTAATGTTTTGAAAGAATCGGCAGATGACGGTGCTTCGGCATAAACCCTAAGCACGGGCTCGGTACCCGAAGGGCGTATCATTACCCAGCTTTCATCCTCGAAGAAGAATTTAAAACCATCCATATCTTCAACCTTCACAACCTTTAATGGTCCGAAGCTGGTGTAAACACCGGTTTTGCTATTGCTGATGATCTGTTGTTTAAGCGCCTCAGTAACATGCAGGTCATAACGCTCAACGGCAAATTTGCCTACGATATCATAAATCTCCTGCACAAGGTCACTTAATGGGCGACCGGTTTTGGCTATGAATTCCCAAATAATCAAACCGATCCAGATACCGTCGCGCTCAGGAATATGGCCTGCCACTGCGATACCACCCGATTCCTCACCACCTACCAGGAATGGTTTGCCCGAGTTTACAATCAGGTCGCAGATGTATTTAAAGCCAATCTTGGTAACTGTATTTTTTAATCCATACGCATCGCAAAGCTTCTGGATCTTGCTGGTACAACTGAAAGTTGAATAAACTTCGCCATCCATACCTTTTACCTTATGCATATAATGGATAAGCAGCAACAAAATATGGTGCGAATCAACAAAATTGCCGTCCTGGTCATAAAGACCGATACGATCGGCATCACCATCAGTTACCAGGCCAGCAGCAATCTCGCCTTCTGAAAGTTTAATGATATCTTCAAACTCTCCTAGGTTGCGCTGGATAGGCTCAGGAGCCTGGCCTGCAAAGCCTGGATTGTGATCGCTGTGGATTCGCGTGATGTCGGGGAATAAACGCTCCATTACATTCATTCCTGCGCCGTACATGGCATCGTAGGCCCAACCAATACCGCTGGTGCGGATCAGGTCGAGGTCGAAATTGTTTTCCACGTGGGCAATGTACATCCCTTCCAGGTCAACAAATTCAATAAGTCCATCTTGTTGATAGTCAGCTATCGTTTTGAGCTGTAATTCCAGGGTGTCCGGAATTTGCGATTCAACTTTTTCGATATCATCGGGTGTAGCCGGACCGCCATAACTGGCTTTAATCTTGTAGCCGTTATAAGCAGGGGGATTGTGGCTGGCCGTAATGATAATTCCGGCTGATGCGTGTTTCCTAACGGTTCCTAAGGAGATCATCGGAGTTGACACAAATGCATTTTCAGCACGAAACACCTTCACACCCTGCGATGCCAGTACGCGGGTGGTGATATCAGCAAACAATGGCCCGGCGAAGCGCGGGTCGTTGCCGACAACTGCTGAAGGTTCTTTAAATTCTTTCTTAAGCCACAATGCAGTTGCATAGGCTACACGTTTTACGTTTTCGACTGTAAAGTCGTCTGCGATGATGGCCCGCCATCCGTCGGTACCGAATTTTATTTTGATCATTTTAGGTATATGGTTGTTAAAATCCTATTTTTAGCGCCTCAAAATCTATACAAGGATATCAATCATTTATGTTAAAAGAAAACAAAAAATGAAAGTTTTAAAATTTGGCGGCACATCAGTAGGAAGCCCGGTGCGTATGAAGAAGCTGCTGGATATTATTAACCCAAACGAAAGGCAAATTGTTGTGCTTTCGGCGGTATCCGGAACGACCAATAATTTGGTTGAAATTGGGCAGGCCTACCTTACCGGCGATAAGACAAAAGCTGCCGAATTGATTCAGATATTAAAGAAAAAGTACGAAATCTTTATTAATGAGCTGTTTTCAAATCCCGGCTATCTGGCACAGGGCCAGGAAGTGATCGACTATCATTTTGCTCTGTTATCAAATTTGTCGAATGATCTTTTCACCAATATCGAAGAGAAGCTAATACTAGCACAGGGCGAATTAATATCAACTACGCTATATCATATTTACTTAAAAGAAATTGGCGTACCATCGGTTTTGCTGGCTGCGCTCGATTTTATGAAGATCGATGAGGATAACGAACCCATAGTTGATTATATCACGGAACATATAGAGCCATTGGTAAATGCCCATTCCGATATTAACCTGTTTATCACCCAGGGTTATATTTGTCGTAATGCTTTTGGCGAGATCGATAACCTGCGCCGCGGTGGAAGCGACTATACAGCTTCGCTCATTGGCGCGGCTATACGCAGCGAAGAGGTTCAGATTTGGACCGATATCGACGGGATGCATAATAATGACCCGCGTATTGTCAATGGTACCAAACCCATTGCGCAATTGTCGTTTGATGAAGCTGCTGAATTAGCCTATTTCGGAGCTAAGATATTACACCCGCAAAGCGTGTTTCCGGCACAGAAATATAAAATACCGGTACGCTTGCTCAATACCATGGATCCAAAAGCCCCGGGTACGCTGATAACGAATGATAGCGAAAAAGATAAGATCAAGTCGATAGCTGCCAAAGACGGTATTACTGCTATTAAGGTTCAATCGAGCCGAATGTTGCTGGCTCATGGTTTCCTTCGGCGCTTGTTTGAAGTATTTGAACGCTATAAAACTTCCATCGACTTAATCACCACTTCCGAGGTTGCGGTTTCGCTTACTATTGATGACACAACCTACCTTGATCTGATTATCCAGGAATTAAATAGCTTTGGCAGTGTTGATATTGATAAAGATCAGACCATCGTTTGTGTGGTTGGTGATTTTGGGGCCGAAAAGCATGGTTATGCAGCACGTGTATTAGAAGCATTAAAACATATACCACTAAGGATGATTTCCTATGGCGGAAGCGATCATAATTTATCCTTGCTGCTGAATACTGCTGATAAAGTTGAGGCTTTACGAAGCTTGCATAACAGGTTGTTTTGAATGCGAAATTCGGAATGTCGAATTGGGAATTAAGAATTTAGCGTAAAGAAATTAGAATTTAGAGAATAATATTTAATGTTCGGTCCAGAGACAGTTACCCGTTTTCAAGGTATAGAAACCCCTTTCTATTATTATAATCTTGGTTTATTAAGCCAGACACTACAAGCCTGTAAAACTGCTGCTGATAAATACGGCTTTCACGTGCATTATGCTATGAAGGCGAATTTTAATCCTAAAGTATTGGCCACTATTCAATCTTTTGGGTTAGGTGCCGATTGCGTTAGCGGGAATGAAGTTTCAGCTGCAATAGCAGGTGGGTTCAAAAAGCAGCAGGTTGTATTTGCCGGGGTTGGAAAAACGGATAAAGAGATCAACATCGCATTGGACGCTGATATTTTTAGTTTCAATGTCGAATCGGTTCAGGAATTGCAAGTGATCAATGAACTGGCGAAAGCCAAAAACAAAATGGCGAGGGTAGCTATCCGAATTAACCCCAATGTTGATGCCCATACCCATCATTTTATAACAACAGGGCTCGATGAAAATAAATTCGGTATCAATAGCTGGCAATTGAATGAGGTGGCAGAAACGCTGCGGAACTGTTCAAATATTCAGTTTATCGGAATACATTTTCATATTGGCTCGCAGATTACCGACCTGGCTGTTTATAAAAGTCTTTGCATCCGTATCAACGAAATGCAGACCTGGTTCGAAGATCATGGCTTTCAGGTAAAGGTACTTAATGCCGGAGGTGGCCTTGGAGTCGATTACCATCATCCTGATGCTCATCCGATACCTGATTTTGAAGGGTATTTCAAAGTATTTAAAGATTTCCTGAAAGTTAAACCCGGGCAGGAAGTGCATTTTGAACTGGGCAGGGCGCTCGTTGCACAGTCGGCTTCGCTAATTTCAAGAGTCTTATATGTGAAATATGGCCAGAAAAAGAACTTCCTTGTACTGGATGCCGGCATGACCGAGCTCATTCGCCCGATGCTGTATCAGGCCTATATGAAGATCCAGAATTTGACTCAGGATTTCATTGCCCCCTTGTCTCAAACAAATGACCCGAGCCTAAAGGCGCAAGACTCAAAGCTCAAATACGACGTTGTAGGGCCAATATGCGAGAGCACTGATTGTTTTCAAAAAGATGTGGCATTACCCGAATCTTTCCGCGGTGACCTGATTGCTGTCAGAACAGCTGGCGCCTATGGTGAGGTGATGGCATCGCGCTATAACCTGCGTGATGCAGTAGCGAGTGTCTATTCAGAATAGGCTTAAAATTTATAACCTGCCCTGAGAAATATTCCACTGCCAAATTCCCCAACGCCAAAAAAGTGTTTGGCATTGATGAAATAGCTCACTTTAGGGAATATATCATGGAAAAACTGTGGTGTCAATGACGAAGATGAAAAAGCAATGTTATCGCCAACAGGATTAGGGCCGAAGGTGCCTCCGAGGAAAAACCTGATCCCATGTTCAATATTGATATTGTTTTGGTTATGAAATAATATCTCGCTGGTTAGCCCAACAGTAAAGAGTTCCGTCCG
>CAIPPO010000037.1 GCA_903866915.1 uncultured Mucilaginibacter sp.
CAAAGAAGACAATGAGCGATAATATAGATAATATAAATTTACAGAATAAGCCAAGACCAAACGGTAAGGCTTTGGCCGGCATCATATTGCTGTTTGTTGGCGGCGTTTTGCTATTAAAACAACTCGACTTTTTAGATATCCCGGGTTGGATCTGGAACTGGCCCACCTGGATACTCATATGGGGTATTTACGCCGGTACCAAACACAATTTTCAAAAACCTATTTGGGGAATTTTGGTCTTCATCGGTTTATTCGGTCTGCTGAATGAGGCATTTCCTGACCTCCACCTGCATAACTTCGTATTCCCCGTGATCATCATAGCGATAGGCCTTTGGATCATTTTACGTCGTAATCAGAGCCCGACTAACCGCGACAAATTTGCGAGGGAATGGGAACAAAAGTGGGACTGGCGTTATCATTCACCTGCTGACCCTGCTGCTGCAACCGGGGCTGATGCAGGCAATATCCCTCCAATAAATCCGGGGTCAGGAAAGTTTTCTACCGATGATTTTATAGACAGCACCTCAGTGTTTGGCGGAGCTAAGAAAACAATACTTTCAAAAAACTTCAGGGGTGGCGATATTACAAACATCTTTGGGGGCGCCGAGATAGACTTCACACAGGCTGATATCAATGGGCGGGTAATTATTGATATCACTCAGGTATTTGGCGGCACCAAGATCATTGTACCACCACACTGGCAGGTAATATCAAACCTCTCTGCAGTTTTTGCCGGGGTTGATGATAAACGCCTGAGGCAAACCGGCGCTGGCGATAATAACAAAATACTGGTACTTGAGGGCGTCTCTATTTTTGCTGGTATCGAAATAAGAACCTTTTGAGGCAGACAGTTTAGCCCTCAGCCTGGCTGTCACTCTAAAATGGCGATCAGAGGAAATCCTCTGGCGATTGTTACTACAAATCGACCCTAACAAACACAATAAAGAAATAGCAAATTTTGGCCAATTTATCTAATACATTCTCAAAAGTTCGCATTGCTTTTATCTCTGGTGGGATAGTTTGGGGCCTGCTCATTACCTACCTGGTGCATAGCTTTGAGTTTGCCTGGTATGTTGCCTTTTTCGATGGTTCGATTTGCACCGTACTGTTAGGTGCGGCTTGCTGGCTTATTAACAACAACCTCAGGTATTACCAGCCTGGAAAAGATAGCTATATCAACCTGTTGTTCTGGTGTCTGGCTTTAACGGCGGCAGCCACATTTGGCGCAAGGTGGCTGCTGCCCTTTGTTGTAAACAATACGGCCTATACCAATTTCCTGATTAAATCCATCACTATCCGTTTTTTTACTAATTTTCTGGCAATTGGCTGGATGGCTCTGATCAGCATGATCTGGTATTCGCAACTAGATCAGAAAGAAAATGAAAAGCGCAAAGTAGAAGCCGAAAAATTGGCACGAGACGCAGAATTATATAACCTGCGCCAGCAATTGCAGCCACACTTCCTGTTCAATAGCTTAAACTCTATCAATGCGCTGATAGGCTTTAAACCCGATGAGGCCCGAAAAATGATCCATCAGCTTTCCGATTTTTTGCGCGGAACGTTGAAAAAAGACGACCAGCAGCAAGTAACGCTCACCGATGAACTCTCTCATTTACAATTGTACCTTGATATTGAAAAAGTTCGCTTTGGGCATCGTTTGAAAACTGAGATCAGTTGCGACGATAAATGCGAAACGGCTATACTGCCGCCAATGATCTTACAGCCTATCGTAGAAAATGCGATCAAATTTGGCTTATACGACACTACGGAAAGTGTAACCGTAAGCATCCGTTCAGAAATTGAAGACGGTTACCTTACTATTACCATTCAAAATCCTTATGATCCGAAAACCGCAAGACCCCGTAAAGGAACTGGTTTTGGCTTGAGTGGGGTACAACGCCGACTTTATTTATTATTTGCACGTACAGACCTGGTTGAAACTTACGCAGATGATAATATCTTTACAACCATTATAAAAATACCACAATTATGAAACGCGTACTGGTTATTGACGACGAACCCCTCGCCCGGATGGTTGTATTGGAATACCTGCAGGATTTTAAAGATCAGCTGGAAGTTTTACAGGAATGTGGTGATGGCTTCGAGGGACTGAAAGCTATACAACTACACAATCCCGATCTAATTTTCCTTGACGTACAAATGCCAAAGATCAACGGCTTTGAAATGCTGGAACTGGTAGAAAATGCCCCTTCGGTGATCTTTACGACAGCATTTGACGAATACGCGATAAAAGCGTTTGAGACCCATGCCGTCGATTATCTGTTAAAACCCTTTACCAAAGACCGTTTCAATAAAGCTGTAGAAAAGTTTTTGTCGCAGGCACCGGCTACTCAGCCCGTAAAACAAACCGAAAATTTGCTGGCAGCTGCCTCGCAATCGCCTGCCCAGCATGAGCGTATCGTGGTAAAAACAGGCACTAAGGTTAAAATCATACCGGTAAACGATGTGGAATACCTGGAAGCTGACGACGATTACGTAAGTGTACATACCGCCGAAGGTTCTTTCCTGAAAAATAAAACGATGAGTTTTTTCGAGCAAACGCTTGATCCATCACAATTTGTTCGCGTACATCGTTCCTATATCCTCAAAGTTCAGAACATTACCCGAATCGACCCTTATGAAAAAGATGCGCACATTGCCATCCTGAAATCCGGCGCTAAAATTCCGGTGAGCAAGACAGGGTACGTGAAACTTAAACAAGTGCTGGGCATATAGGATTGCGGTAGGCGGAGTGTCGATTGCGAAATGGCGTGTTTTCCATGGGAAGACAGCCTTTTTTTGTGCTAAACTCACCTTCTTAGGATTAACTTGTAATTTCAAAAGCTATGTGGGCGTTTTAGCTTGAAAATCAAGCCCTATGCCGAAGCTTTTTCTTTCAACAGCGTTACTATTGGCCTTATTCTTATTCAAATCCAAACCTAAGATACCCGATAGTGCTCGTGCTGCAAATGTGCGAACACAGGTTTGGCCGCAATTGCAAAAAGACCTTAAATCCATCGGTTTTCGAGATGATCAGCCACTGTACATCAGGCTATTCAAAGAGCCCGGCGTGCTGGAAATTTGGGTGAAATCGGGATCACAATACAAACTATTTCGCGAATACCTGATCTGCGCCTATTCAGGTGGATTGGGTCCTAAACAACAGGAAAGAGACGGAAAATGCCCCGAAGGTTATTATGCGATAACTCCTTCACAGCTTCAACCCATGAGTTCATATCATCTGGCGATGAACATAGGTTATCCGAATGAGTACGACCGGCAACATGGCTTTACCGGAAATCTAATCATGATCCACGGCAACTGTGCATCTATCGGTTGTTATGCTATGACCGATGAAAAGATCGACGAGATCTAAACGCTGGTTTACGAAGCTTTTGTACATGGTCAAAAATCGATCCCAGTTAGCATTTATCCCTTCAAATTAAGCAGCCGACTCCTCGAAGCCCATTCCGAATGGCCACAATATGCTTTTTGGAAGAATTTAAAACCTGGTTTTGATCTGTTTGAGAAGAGGCATATGCCAACGGAAGTAACGGTAGCAAATAAAAACTATTCCTTTCGTTAAGCAAAATACTATCTAACAATGTCATTTCGACGAGCGGAGGGCGGCGGTGTACTGGCGCGATGAGAAACCTTTTACAGCATGCATTGGCGCAAAGATTTCTCCTCGCCCTGACGCAAGTAGTCCACCCGCTCGCTCGAAATGACATTTACTTACAAAAGCAACACCTTCCACGCCTCATCTACCCTTCCCCCTTCCAGCAAAGCCTTTGCCTTCAGATGCAATTGTACTTCCCGAGTTTGGCTATCGCCGATCGTGGCGTCTAAAAGTTCTTTAATTTCCGGTTCCTGTGCGTAATCATCTACCTCCTCGTCCGTAGGCAATGCCGAAACATTGCCCAGTTGCCCAAGATTATTGCCAGTCAGTACTTTTGAATTCCGAATTTGGTATGGTATCGCATCAACGCCGATACCAATATGCCGGTTTGGTTTGGCAACCTTGAACAGGTTATGATTGTTTACCCTGGCATACCAGTCGCCACCTAAACGTGCCACCAGGTCTAATTTTTGCTGGTCGATGCGACCGTTCTCGTCCAAAATTGATTCGCTGATATGCATCAATTTAATTTCAGCCAGTACCAGGTTACCCGCCCCCGCTCCGGTTCCGAGGGATATGACTTCGTTAACGACGCACTCGAACTGTACCGGTGATTCGGCCACTCGTGGAGGTTTAATTGTTTCAGATGCAATAGGTCTGAAGCCCGACTTAGTAAACTCGTTTACCCCTTTAGGATACTCAACGCTAGCCAGCGACATTTGCTGTACCATGTCATACGTGACGATACTGATGACAACTTCGGGTACTTCATGTATATTATCAAGCGTATGTTTGGTAGAACCATCTCTAACCCTCCGCGAAGGCGAAAACACACAAACCGGCGGCTTGGTACTGAAAAGATTAAAAAAACTAAACGGACTTAGGTTTACATTTCCGTCTTTATCAACTGTCGATGCAAAGCAAATCGGCCTGGGCGCAATGGCGTATTGCAGGTAATTTTGCAGGTCGATTGCGGAAAGATCAGCTGTATTTATTGAGAGCATGGAGTTAAGTTGGAATGTTATTTTTTCTTTTTGTTTGCCTCGAAATTTTTCAGATAATCGATTAGATTCTTGGTTTTTGCAGAAAATTCAAGGCTGCGTTCATATAACTTTTTGAAAGTGTCATCACTGATTTTGCCAGACTTATTTAAAATCGTGAGCTTGTTCCTGAACTCCCCTGAAGACCCTTACGCATAATTAAGGAACCTGATAAAATCCGGATTATTATTGTATTCAAATCCTTCTGCTATGTTATCCGACATAGAACATGCTGCCCGCCTTATCTGATCTTTCATTCCCCAGTCAGATTTTAAAGGTTCGGCATCACAAATCCGGTAAACATCAACAGCAATTTCGATACCTATCTTCCAAATTTCGAGTTCCTCAAATTTTTCTACTTTACTCATAAATCAACGTTCCAACATTACAACTTCTTGATATCAAGTATCGAAAAATCCGAATCCTCTTTAGTGATCACATTACTGAGCACTCCTAACCCCGTCACTTCCATCTCCACTAAATCATCCGGCTGAAGCCATTGCGGCTGATAATTGGGGTCATTTAATAAGCCCGTACCGTTCAACTCCAAAAAGCAGCCCGTACCAACAGTGCCCGAGCCAATTACATCACCAGGTAATACATCTGCTCCATAGGCGCATCGCTCAATGATTTCAGCAAAAGTCCAGTCCATATCACCCATATTGCCATTAGAAACTTCAATGCCGTTAACGTGGCATTTCATATTCAAATTATAAGCGTTGCCAACATGCCCGGGCTTAGGCGCGATCTTGTACTTTTCCAGCTCATCCGGAGTTACCAACCAGGGGCCGATCACCGTCGAAAAATCTTTGCCTTTTGCAGGGCCGAGGCTAAGCTGCATCTCTTCCAGTTGCAGGGTTCGTGCACTCATATCATTCATAATCATATAACCTGCGATATAGCTATCTGCCTCAGAAGCACGAATATTCCGACCCCGTTTATTGAGGGCAATAGCTACTTCCAGTTCAAAATCGAGCTTTTGGAAATGATCTGGCATACATGCTATTTCGCCAATACCCTGAATGGCATTGTGATTGGTAAAGTAAAATATCGGAAACTGGTCGAATTCTGGTATCATCGGCGCCTTACGGTTGCGGCGCGCTGCAGCTACGTGTTGTCGAAAGGCATAACCGTCACGACATGAAGTTGGATGCGGCACTGGTGCCAGCAATTCAAAAAACAATTCTTCTTTTGCATCTAACTTGCCTGAAATGATATCATCGTTTACCCGCATCGCACGGTCCATTAACTCATCGCCACCCCACAAAAACGCATTCATGTTATTAGGTAGCAATTTGTGGCAAGAGTTTAAATTATAAATATGACCATTGGCGAAAACACCCAGATGTTCACGGTCTTCTGTTTTATAGGATACTAGTTTCATATTGGTTATTGTTGGTTATACTGGTTGTAAAAGTTGTCCCGATAGCTATCGGCATGGTTGTTATGGGTTATACTGCTAGCAGTTTGGATGGCTATGCCAAGTGCTATCGAAAATATGATGTGGCGGTAAATTAACAATCCATTTTAACTTATACAATGACGAAGGTCTTGCATATTAAAAATAATATTGCCTAATTTTGTAAATCATGTTGCATATACAGTGTCATTTCCTTTATTCCCTTGGCCTCACTTCTATGAGTGATGCTTCTTCTTTCAGGGATGCTGTGCTTGCCAGAATTGTTTTAGCGCAATACTAAGTTTTTGTTGGAGAATTTTTGTTGGCAATTTGGAGAGTTGTAAGGCTGAAACGTTATCAGTTTTAATACGATCTTTCAAAACCTTTCCAGCCACACCTTCGTTTTAAGTATATAAATTTCTGCGTAAGTTGTTGATTATAAAACCATTTCAACCTTACAACGTTTAAACATTATAACCTTACAACAACCTAAAAAAAATGCCCTTTTACCATAAATCCGGACAAATTCCACCTAAGCGGCATACGCAATTTCGTAAGCCCGATGGCAGCCTGTATGCCGAAGAGCTAGTCTCAACAGAAGGCTTTTCCAGCCTTTACTCGCTGGTATACCATGTATATCCACCCACTATCGTGAAAACTTTGGGAGAGCCTTATTCAGTTGAGCCAAAGATCGCGCGGGAAAAACATTTAAAACATACCAGTCTTATCGGTTTTAATATTAAACCTGAAGATGATTACCTGCAAAGCCGTAAGGCAGTTTTGGTAAACAGCGATCTGCACATTTCGCTGGCGGCACCCAAAAAATCAATGACCGATTACTTCTATAAAAATAGCCAGGCCGATGAAGTCATCTTTGTCCATGTGGGATCAGGAACGCTGAAAAGCGGTTTTGGTAACATCAAATTTGAATATGGCGATTACCTTGTTATTCCTCGTGGTACTATTTATCAGTTAACATTTGATAGTGAAGACAATCGCTTATTCATAGTAGAAAGCTTTAGCCCGATACGCCCACCAAAACGGTACCTGAATCAATACGGGCAGCTTATGGAACATGCGCCATATTGCGAACGCGACCTGAAATTACCCGAAAATATAGAAACGCATGATGAGCATGGCGACTTTAAGATATTGATCAAAAAACAAGGTCTGATTTATCCTTACACTTATGGAACTCACCCGTTTGATTTTATAGGATGGGATGGATTTCACTATCCATATGGCTTTTCAATTCATAATTTTGAACCCATAACTGGTCGATTGCATCAACCACCGCCGGTGCATCAAACCTTTGAAGGGCACAATTTTGTAATCTGCTCATTTGTGCCACGCAAGTACGATTACCACCCGCTGGCCATTCCTGCTCCGTACAACCATAGCAATGTGGATAGCGACGAAGTGCTCTATTATGTAGATGGCGATTTTATGAGTCGCAAAAGCGTAGTTAAAGGACAGATCACGCTCCACCCTGCCGGTATACCACACGGACCACACCCCGGCACAGTAGAAAAGTCGATCGGCAAAGAATCTACGGAAGAGTTGGCGGTTATGATCGATCCATTCAAACCGCTTACGCTTACAGAAGATGCTATCAATATTGAAGATGCCGGGTACTATAGTAGTTGGGCGGGGAATTAAATTGTTGCAAGGCTTAAATGTTGTAAGGTTTGAATGTTGCCTTGCAAGTCTCTAAACCAATTCCGCAACAACATTCCAACATTAAAACATTAAAACAAAAAATGGAAACACAAACGCTAGATAGAAAACCAATAACAACTGATTTCTTACCATTGAATGGTACTGATTACGTTGAATTTTATGTAGGCAACGCCAAGCAGGCGGCCCACTTTTACAAGACCGCCTTTGGCTTCCAGAGTCTGGCTTATGCCGGACCCGAAACGGGAGTTCGCGACAGGGCATCTTACGTTTTAGTACAGGACAAGATCCGACTGGTGCTAACCAGCCCACTGCATTCAGATCACCCCATTTCAGCGCATTTAAATAAGCATGGTGATGGTGTTAAAGTAATTGCATTGATGGTTAATGATGCCTATGACGCATTTGATCAGACCACAAGTCGTGGCGCTGCTCCATATCAGGAGCCACGTATACTTATAGATGAGTTCGGCGAAGTACGTACAAGTGGTATCCGACTTTACGGTGATACAGCTCATATATTTGTTGAGAGAAAAAACTACAAAGGCGTTTTTTTACCGGGCTTTCAACCATGGCATTCCGACTATAACCCAACGGGTACCGGGTTAACCTATGTTGACCATTGCGTAGGCAATGTGGGCTGGCACAAAATGAATGAATGGGTTCATTTTTATGAAGAGGTAATGGGCTTTAAAAACATACTCACTTTTGATGATAAGATGATTTCGACCGAATACTCGGCACTGATGAGCAAAGTTATGAGCAATGGCAACGGCTACGTAAAATTCCCGATCAATGAGCCCGCCGAGGGTAAAAAGAAATCGCAGATAGAAGAGTTTCTTGAATTTTATGAAGGTGAAGGTGTACAACATCTTGCACTCGCTACTGATCATATTGTTGATACCGTAAGGGAACTGCAACGTCGTGGCATCGAATTTTTACACGTTCCTACAACCTATTATGATGACCTGGTTGACCGTGTAGGCCATATCGATGAAGACCTCGCCCCGTTAAAAGAGCTGGGTATATTGGTAGATCGCGACGATCAGGGCTACCTGCTTCAAATATTTACCAAGCCTCTTGAAGACAGGCCAACTGTATTCTTCGAGATTATACAACGCAAGGGCGCACGTTCATTTGGGGCAGGTAACTTCAAAGCTTTGTTTGAAGCAATAGAACGGGAACAGGAACTTAGAGGGAATTTGTAATTGCGAAAGTGGGAATGCCAATTTCGGAGTTATGATTTTGTTCAGCCGGCATTGTCCGGCTTTTTTTGTTATTTAAACCTCACGCTGAGCTATCAAAAAAAACAAACCTCAGCATTACCACTTTTAAAAAGAAGCTGCCATTTGACAAAAGTTTACTACCTACCGTAAGAGGTTAAAATACTGATATTCATGGGTAAAATATTTCCCACGTTTGCTATTATACTTCTTTCAAAACCAGTGTTTAAAGTTATTTTGATAACTTATTTCGCTTATTTTACGTACAATAAAAGATTGTAGCTTAAGTAAATAACAACGCTATTTAAAATGATGGCAAGACGAGATAAAAACATTGGTCTTTTAATTGCAATTTACTGGGCATGTTTCATGTAAAAACACATGCAAACGTATTTAAACTACATTTTAAACTATTGATAATCATCACAATTAAGATTTCTGGCGACAGAAAACACAATGAGCGCTACTGAAGGAGATAAATTTTCTTATGATGGTGAATTTCATATTGCCCATATAATCAATAGCATTAATACGGGCATATGGGAGTATAATATCAGCACCAAAGAAGTTAATTGGTCGCCGGGTTTTTATGCCCTTTTGGGCTATATACCGGGCGAGATCCTTCCTTCCTATGAATATTTTTTTGAAAATCTGCTTTATTACGAGGATAAGAATGCATTCTTAAAATCGATCAACCGCCATTTCCAGGATGCCCCGGATACGATCAGGATCAGGCTGCTGACCAAGCAAAACGGCTTTCGTTGGTTTGAAAGCACCGCCAAAAGGTGGGATGAAAACGGAACACCCAAAATTACAGGATCCATATCGGATATCCATGAGCATAAACTGCTTCAACTACGATCTTCGCAAAACGACTTCCTGTTCAAAGAAACCATTAAGATAGCCAGGGTTGGCGGATGGGAGATCGATGTTAAAAGTATGACTTTAACGCTTACCCGCGAAACTTATGATATTTACGAACTGCAGGATAGTGTAAAGCTGAGTATCGAAGAGGCGGTCAGTTTCTTCGAACCAGATCATCGGCAGGTGATTGCCCGTGCTATCAACAATGTAATCAAATATTCGCAGCCGTTCGACCTTGAATTATTGTTCCGCACCGCGCGCAATAACCAAATTTGGTTAAGAGCTAAGGGTCTTGCAGTAATTGATGATTTTGGAAATTGTGTAACAGTACGTAGTATCTTCCAGAATATCGACTACATCAAAAAGAAAGAAATTGAAGTACAGGATGCAGTAAACCTGCTTAGCGATCAGAACAAACGTTTACAAAATTTTGCCTATATCGTATCGCACAACTTGCGCTCACATACCGGTAACCTGCAGTTTATGGTCAATCTATTCGAAGAGACGGATACCGACGATGATCGCAAAGAGATTTTTTCTCATATCAAGTCAATCAGTGGCAGCCTGAATACGACCATTGAGCACCTGAGCGAGATCGTTAAAATACAGGCAGAAATTGGCAGGGAGCGCAAAATGCTAAATTTCGAGGTTACCCTGAAAACTATCCTGTCAGCTTTACAGACTAATATCAAAACATCCGGCGCGAAGGTTGAATTCGATTTCAGTGAATGTACTGACGTACTCTATATACCGGCTTACCTGGAAAGTATATTCCAGAATATGATCACCAATTCGATCAAATACCGGTCACCTGATCGTAAACCACTGATCAAAGTGCGGTCGGCCAAAATCAGGCACCATATCTATTTATATTTTGAAGATAATGGCCTCGGTATGGATCTGGATAAATACGGCGATGCGATTTTTGGCATGTATAAAACATTCCACCAAAACCCTGATGCCAAGGGGATTGGGCTGTTTATGACCCGCAATCAGATCGAAGCTTTAGGGGGCAGTATTGACGTCAGCAGTGAGGTAAATGCAGGTACCAAGTTTACTGTTAAATTGATTTAGTGTTCGATTGATCGCAGCCATCGGCTACCTAATATAAATACTTAGCCCCCCACATAACTTTCCAGTATCTTAAAACCGTTTATTGTAATCAAATCAGCCCGGTTTGCATCCGCAGGTAAGAGGATACACTCACCTGCTTTAACAGCATACTGCTTTCCATGGCACTCAACAACATAACTTCCCTCTACACAAACGTGTATCACAAATGAATCCAGCTCGGTGTAATCCCTTGAAGTACTTGTGCTAAAATCTAAAATATTCGTTGTAAAATAAGGGCATGTTACTAATTCCACTGCCTCATTTTTTACTTCCTGGTATTTCGTCTTGTAATCAGGATAAAAGTTATAGTCAATTGCAGCCAGCGCCTCCTGCGTATGTAACTCGCGCTTGTTACCCTTATCATCTACACGGTCAAAGTCATAAATACGATAAGTGATATCTGACGTTTGCTGTATTTCAGCAATAAGCAAACCCTTGCCAATGGTATGCACTCTTCCTGCCGGTAAAAAGAAAACATCGCCTGCTTTAACATCTTCGCGGTTTAGTATATCAGTAATATGCCCGCTATTTAGTCTGTCTACGTATATCTCTTCGCTTACTTGCTGATTAAAGCCGGAAATAAGCGTTGAACCCGGATCAGCTTCAATCACATACCACATCTCGGTTTTACCAAAAGAATTATGCCGCTTTTTTGCAAGTTCGTCGTTTGGATGCACTTGAATAGATAGGTCATCGTTTGCATCGATAAATTTCACCAACAAAGGGAAAGTATTTCCAAAATGCTCGTAAACTTTCTTGCCAACTAGTTGTGCCTGGTACTTTTCCAATAAAACTGCCAACGATTCACCCTCCAGCGGACCATCCGCAACCACAGAAACATCAGATTTAACACCCGAAATCTCCCAGGTTTCGCCGCAGTTAGGCAAGCTTCCAAAATCTTTGTGTAAATAGGTTTTAATTTTCTGGCCGCCCCATATCTTATCTTTAAAGATGGTTTTGAATTTTAATGGGTAAAGTGATGACATATACGCTATATTTTTATGCTAAGATAAACCTTATAAAATTAAAATGGTTTCGGTAAAGAATGACAAAAAAAATGCCCATGCTGTTCTCGGCACGGGCATAGTTTATTTTAACAACGTTTATTTACCCAGTTTCTTTTTCAAATTTTCGTTTATTGCTTCCAAAAACTCTTCGGTGTACAAGTAATCAGTACCATGTTCAACCTTAGGTTTGATAGTGATGGCGAGATCCTTGGTCATCTTGCCGCTTTCAACTGTCTCGATACAAACCTGTTCTAATTTTTTACAGAAATCGATCAATTCCTGGTTGTTGTCAAGCAGGCCGCGGAATTCCAAACCCCTGGTCCAGGCAAATATCGAAGCAATCGGGTTGGTAGAAGTTGGTTTACCAGCCTGGTGATCGCGGTAGTGACGGGTTACGGTACCATGAGCAGCTTCAGCTTCCATCGTTTTACCATCCGGCGTAACCAAAGTCGAAGTCATCAGACCCAGCGACCCGAAGCCTTGCGCAACCGTATCTGACTGTACGTCACCATCATAGTTTTTACAGGCCCAAACGAAGTTACCATGCCATTTTAACGCCGAAGCAACCATGTCGTCTATCAAACGGTGCTCATAAGTCAGTTGATTGGCTTCAAATTCGCTCTTGAATTCTGTTTCAAATATTTCCTCGAATATATCCTTGAACCGGCCATCATACCTTTTCAGGATAGTATTTTTAGTCGATAGGTATAAAGGCCATTTTTTCAATAAGGCCTGGTTAAAGCAGGCACGTGCAAATCCGCGGATTGATTCATCCGTATTGTACATAGCCAATGCAACACCGTCACTTTTAAAGTTAAACACTTCGTATGACTGTACTTCACCACCGTCTTCAGGGGTGAAAGTTGTAGTAAGTTTACCTTTTCCTTTGGTTAAAAAGTCGGTCGCGCGGTATTGGTCACCAAAAGCGTGACGGCCGATGCAGATCGGTGCAGTCCAGTTAGGAACCAGGCGAGGAACATTCGACATTACAATAGGCTCACGGAAAACGGTACCATCCAGTATATTTCGGATCGTACCATTTGGTGATTTCCACATTTGTTTCAAGTTGAATTCTTTTACGCGGGCTTCATCGGGCGTAATGGTGGCGCATTTGATACCAACGCCGTATTGTTTAATGGCGTTGGCCGCATCAACAGTAACCTGGTCGTCCGTTTCATCGCGGTACTCAATTCCCAGGTCATAGTATTTGATATCCAGTTCGAGGTAGGGAAATATCAGTTTATCTTTAATAAACTTCCAGATAATGCGGGTCATTTCATCCCCGTCAAGTTCTACCACGGGATTTGCTACTTTGATTTTTGACATAACAGGTATTTGATTTTTATCGTAAAAGGGCTCAAATATAAAAAATTGCGTCAAGCTAAAGCATAAAAACTGAGGTTCATTTTGCAAAAAACAACAAATAATATGTGCGCTTTTGTATTGATATATTGAAGAATGAACTTATTTTTATAGAATTGACGTATAAA
>CAIPPO010000038.1 GCA_903866915.1 uncultured Mucilaginibacter sp.
GATACCGCCCGCGAAGTGGGCAACCCCTGGTTGTTTATGGGAGCCTGGGCCTTCGGTGGTATTGTATCACTTTGCGGCGCGCTAACCTTTGCAGAGATCGGTTCGCGTTACCCGGTTACCGGGGGATTTTACAAGGTTTATTCTTATTGCTATCACCCCGCCTTCGCTTTTATGATCAATTGGGTATTGGTGATCAGCAATGCGGCTTCCGTAGCCGGGGTAGCACTTATTGGTTCCGACTATATCAAGCCTTTCCTGCTGCCGCCTTCCCTGCAAAACGAGACAGGTACGCATATCATCACTATTGCTTCGGTAGCTATCCTATATGCAATCAACTTTTTGGGAATCAAAATGAGCGCACGTGCGCAAAATTTGCTGATATCGTTCAAGATCGGCTTGATATTGCTGGTTTGCCTGGCTGTTTTTAAGAGCGATGCTTACCCGGTTGCTATGCCTGTTACCTTGCCAAAAACAAACCTTATTACCGCATTGGGCCTGTGCCTGGTACCCGTATTTTTTACCTACGGCGGATACCAGCAAACTATCAATTTCGGAGGTGATATTATTGACGCTAAAAGAAATATTCCCAAGTCGATCGGCCTGGGCATTGGAGTTATTATCTTTCTTTATATGGCAATCAATTTTGCCTACCTCAAAGTGCTCGGCATTGGCGGTTTGCAGCATACCCCGGCTCTGGCTGCCAAAATGATGGGCGTACTGTTCGGACCCAATGGCTATAAAATAACCTCGATTTTACTTTTTGGCGGAGTACTTGCCTACGTCAATGTGAACGTTTTGTCCAATCCCCGTGTTTATTATGCCATGGCCGAAGACGGAATTTTGCCGCCCATATTCAAAAAAGTAAACTCCAAAACCCAGGTGCAGGAATTTGGTATGAGCTTTTTTGTCGCCCTTGTAATTGCCATCCTGTTTTTTGTAGATTCTTTCAGCAAGATGCTCCGCTATGTGATGTTTTTTGATACCATTGGACTATCTGTAGCTGCCCTGGCCATTTTTATCTTGCGCAAGAAAACCAAAGACATGGACATTTCTAAAATTTATACCATCAAATGGTTCCCGCTGGTGCCAATAATTTTTATTCTTTCTTATTGGTTCGTTACCATTAATATCTTTGTCACCTTTAGGGATAATCCCTATGCTGCCCTGATATGCCTGGCCTGTTATGCCGTAGGTTTAGGAATCTATTACGGCTTCATGCATCTGAAAAAGAAACCCCGACCCGAATAAAATGGACCTTTCCTATATCCTGAACGAACTTGGCGAAGAGCGTGAAAACTATTTCAACGCCGTATCTCCACCCATTATACAAAGCAGCAATTTTGCCTTGAAAACCGTTAAGGATTTCAGGGATGCGCTGGCTGAAGAGTTTAATTACGACCTCTATTCCCGCGGCAATAACCCTACGCTCAATATCCTGCGCAAAAAACTGGCGGCCCTCGATGGTGCCGAAGATGCCCTGGTATTTGGTAGTGGTGTGGCATCGATAAGTGTTCCTATTCTCGCGTTATTGCAACAGGGCGATCATGTCGTATCGGTAGATAATCCCTATAGCTGGACAGTGAAGCTGTTTAAAAACATGCTGCCTAAATACGGGGTTACTACCACTTTTATCGATGGTACCGATATCGAAAACTTTAAAGCCGCCATCAAGCCTGAAACCAGGCTGATCTTCCTCGAAAGTCCGAATACTTTCAGTTACGAATTGCAGGACCTGGCAGCCGTAGCAACTTTGGCCAAATCGAAAGGTATTTATACGATGATTGATAACAGCTATTGTAGTCCGCTTTACCAGCGCCCTATTGAACTTGGAATCGACCTTGCCGCTCAAACCGCCACTAAATACATCGGGGGGCATTCAGATGTAGTTGCAGGTGTAGTAACCGGCAGCCGCGAACTGATCAAAAAAATATTTGAGAACGAGTTCATGACTATCGGTCCGGCGCTCTCGCCCCATTCGGCCTGGTTATTAATTCGTGGCCTGCGTACTTTACCACTTCGCATACAGCGCAGTTTCGAAAGCACCAAGGTGGTGACCGAATGGCTGCAAAAGCACCCGCTGGTCGACAAAGTTATCTGGCCCTTTAAAGCCGATTTCAAACAATACGAACTTGGTCAACAACAAATGGCCGGCTGCGGCGGCCTGTTCAGCTTTACGCTGAAAGACCCGGCCCTGAAAAAGATCGAAACTTTTTGCGATTCGCTGCAACATATCCTGATGGCGGTATCATGGGGCGGCCACGAAAGCCTGATTATACCCTCCATCGCGGCTATCCGCGAAGAGGATTATGATGCCGGGCCCTATAATCGTTACCAACTGATACGCATGTATGTAGGGCTTGAAGACCCTCAGTATTTGATCAAAGATTTGGAGCAGGCGTTAGGGAAGATCGGGTAGTATTAAGTCCAACGCATAGATTCTTGAGCCAAAACCCCTATGTCATTCCGAACGAGCGGCGGGTTGGAATGGGTGTCATCCTGAGCTCGTCGAAGGGTGAGTGCGGTGGGGTATGGTGTAGTTTTGGGGTCCGGAGGTGCTTTGTTCAAAGGACAAACATCCACCGCTCAGTTGCCGCGGAGGCTGTTACTTGTCGCGCCAAAGTAACCAAAGGCGCACCCGTCATCGCAAATGCCTCTTTGCCCGCAGGCCTTTACGCTGCAAAATAAAACAGAACCCCAGGCTGCAATTCTTTGTCCCGGGCTACCCTACCTCTCGATTAACCTGCAACTGACAAATCTTTGATGCCTTTGTCGCATTACCCGGCCCTGTTCTGATTTATTTTCTCCCGGGGCTGCTGCGATGACACCCACTGGGCCCAACGCTTTTTTATCTGGCAATAAGAAATTTGTCCTTGCGAGGAGTGAGCCAGGAACTGTGCGCCTCGGGCAGCGACGTGGCAATCGCAAGGTAAGCCTTTAAGCCAGTATCTTGTCCATCCTTAAAATCCTAAAATCGTGTCTTAAATCGTGTCCCCCTTCATGTCTTTCCGAACGAGCGGTGGAGGTGCTGCGCAGGGGCGAGGAGGAAGCTTAAACACCATGCCTGGCGCGTGTATATTTTCTGAACCAGAATTCGCAGGTCCCGATAGCTATCGGGATTAAAATTGAAGGATACATTTTCAACGACGATGCATTGATTTGACATTTAGCTCCCAAGTAATCCTTGACGAATATCCCGTCATCCCCCGCCGCACCATGCTTCGGCAGGCTCAGCATGACAACGCACCTAATTGTGTTTCGTGTTAAAAGCAAGGGGTGTCACCCTGAGCTTGTCGAAGGGCGACGCGGGCAGGGCCTTTCCGCACGTGCTTCGACGGGGCTCAGCATGACAACGCACCTAATTGTTTCTTGTTAAAAGCAAGGTGTGTCACCCTGAGCTTGTCGAAGGGC
>CAIPPO010000039.1 GCA_903866915.1 uncultured Mucilaginibacter sp.
TCTCTGCTAAGATACGATAACCCAAACCTTCATTTGTGTGATCCTGTTTGATCAGTAACGCTACCTTTTTGTCCATTTTCGATTTACTTGATGTGTAAACCTATTTCAGGACGAGACAAATAAAACACCAAAAACTCACCTGTTCTCACCCGGAAAACGCCTGTTGCAGAGGGCATTAACACCGAAAAATGGCCTCAGTGTAACCGGTTGATTTTGGATTTTTTTGTATCGAACTCATTTTAAGGCTTTTAGGTGTTCAAATCAGATGCCGCGACTGAAAATTGCAAAACGCTGATAGTTAGCTAGTTATTGGCCTAAAAAGGCAAAAATGCACGGTGCTTTGAACAAAACCGGCTTAGTCGCTCATAACCAAGTCTTTAGGTCCCAAGCACACCGGTAATTTAGCTCCTTGCTTAAGATATTGATAATCAGTGCCTTTTTCGAATAATAGCAGTATTTCGACGGCAGCATTTCCGGTAGCGTTTATTGAATGAGTTAATCTGTTTAAAATCAGACATTTGCTACAAAAACGACCGGTTACGCTGACTCAATTATCCAAACTACGATTAATAGATTTGTGGGAAATTAAAACCGATACCCCAAATTGATCAAACAATTGCGTGGCTGCCCGGGCCATTTGTAAACATTGTTATAGGCACCCGTCCAGTAGGTTACATTGGTAATGTTATTGAGGATGGCAGCAGCAACAAAATGATGGTAATGGTATTGAACTCCACCTTTAAAAATCAGGTACGACGGCAAATTTATATTGGGGTCGAGCGTGGTACGAAGGCCTTCAAAGGAATGCCCGGCAGTTAAACTAAAGCCTTTGAATAAACCACGGACAAAGGAATACTTTATCCAGGAGCCGCTGGCATTCAAAGGTGAGTTTTCAACCCGCATCCCCACCTGTGCCGGCACCAGACTGCTGATAACCTTCGCATCACAATAGGTGTAAAATAACGAGACACTTAAACCAGGTAAGATATCGCCAGTAACTTCTGCTTCTATTCCCCTCGAACGGTCTTCGCCCTGCTGAACAAACAAATTGGGATTGTTGATATCATTAGCATTAACGGCAACATTATGCAAGGTGAGTTGATAAACTGCCAGTGTAGTGCTGAGTTTGTTATTAAAAAAATTAGCTTTTATTCCACTTTCCAGCAACGAACTGGTCACCGGCTTAAAAGGAGTATTAAAAACCTGCACACTGGTTGTTGCCTCATACGGATCAAAGCCATTATTATAGGTAGCGTAGATATTTAAGTTGGGTTTTATGGCATAAACAATACCAATCCGGGGTAAAAACACTTTGTTACTTTCGTCATCCGAAGTGTCATTGGCCTCATAAAATTCTTCCCGAAGGCTCAAGAGCACCTTTAATTTTCCGTATTCGAGCTGATCCTGCACATATACCCCTTGCGTACTGTAAACAGATGCATCTACATCGGTACCATCATTATCAAAATCAGAAGTCTGATAAGTATTAACCGGTTGCGGTAGGTATTGCGGATTTTTAAGGCTAAAAGTACCAACTATTCCATTACCAATTCCAAACTGTGGCAGCTCATTATACTGCTGGTTTAATGCCACGGTACTTTTTACATAGTCGTAACCAAGCAATAACTGGTGATTTAATTTTCCGGTATTAAACTTATAAGTTAAATAATTGGTGAGCGTATTGGTCACGGTATGGTAGGTCCAGGCAGTATAATAGAGCGATACGGAATCTGGTGTGATGTAACTATTCAAACCATGATCGGCTACATTTTGGCGCGTATTATAATTCAGGTAACCGCTGGTAAAGCTTAAATTTTTGCTGATCCGGTATGAAGCTGTCAATATCGATGCGATATCCGTCTCGTGCAGGTAGTCGCCCGGCTGGGTCAAGGATAACGAGATAGGTGTATTGGTTAGCGATGGATCATTATCGAAACCTGGCTGGCCACGGTCAAGTACTGAATTGGTATGCGAATAGGAGAAATCAAAATTCAGCCTCAACCGATCATTGGGGATATAACTTAATGAGGGCGCCAGTTCAAACGATTTGGCATAAAACTGACTTCTGAAAGATCTTGTGGTATCGAAACCTGCATTAAAACGGTAAAGCAATGTTTTTGATGAATTGACCGGTCCGGTCAGGTCGGCTTGTATCCTGTAATGATTCCAGCTTCCCCCATAAATTTCCAGATCAGCTTCAGCTTTGTCAAGCGGCTTTTTAGTTACCAGGTTAATCGTTCCCCCGGGGTCACAATTACCGTACAAAGTTGACGTGGGCCCTTTGACCAATTCTATCCGCTCGATATTCACCAGCATACTGCTGGTATAGGTGGTATTATAACTACGCAGGCCATTTATATCATGCGCATTATCAGCATGAAACCCTCTGATCGCATATTCGTCATAACCCGAATACTGGCTCAGCCCGGGCACTTCTTCAAGAGCATCTTTCAAAGTAAACTCCATTTTATCCTGCAAAACTTCGCGGGTAACCGCGCTTATCGACTGCGGAATATCATTAACCGGCATCTTCGTTTTATTGCCGTAAAAAGAGTAATCGCTTTTATAAGATTGCCCGCTTCTACCGGTTACTTCCACTGTTTGTAACTGATTTATTCTTAGGCCTAATTCAATTGTACCAAGATCGCTGATCTTACCTTTTTCGATCACAATTTCCTGGCTGAAAGTTGCAAAGCCGACCGATTTAACTTCAAGACTGTCATGTAAAGCTGGCAAATACTCAAATGCAAAGACTCCCCCATCATGTGAATAGGTAGTAATATTTGCTTTTTTCAGAACAATTGTGGCATGTGGTACCGGCTTACCGCCGGCAGTGATAATTTTCCCTTTTAAGCCCGCAGTTTGGGCCAAAGAAAAAAACGGGGAAGCGCACAATACCAGTATCAGCATGATACCTGATATGCTTATTTTATTCATTTGTCGTTAAGTAGGAAATCAAACCCGGGAGCAAAATAAAAAAAATAATACTTGAAATGCGCTGTTTTGATCACAGTAGGGGAAACTTCATGAAATGGTAATGCAAAGTTTTTCTTGGGGGTAGTCTGCGGATCAATGCGCACCAGGTTGCCGGATCAAAACTGCTGCTAAAACACATACCTCAAATTGAGCATACTGTTCCGGGGCTGCCCGGGCCATTTGTTCACATTATTGTAAGCTCCGATCCAATAAATTTGATTGTTTATATTATAAACATTGAAAGCAATGCGATAATGTTTAAAAGCACAATGCAGTCCGCCATTGATCACCAGGTAGCCCGGCAAGGTGGTAGCAGGATCGAGCGTAGCACGTTCACCAACCTGGCTGTGCCCGGCCGAAATACCGAATCCTTTGAGAAACCCGCTGGTAAAAGTATATTTTACCCAACTTCCGCTCTCGTTCTTCGGCGCGTTTTCGACCCGAGAGCCTACCTGTGAAGCTACTTTGCTTTGGGTTACAACGGCCAGGCAATAGGCATAACTCAGGTCGACACTCAGGTTGGGCAGGATATTGCCATTGGCTTCCATTTCGATGCCCCGTGAACGGTTCTCTCCCTGCTGTACAAACAGGTTCGGGTTGCTGGGGTCATTAGCATTTACAGCCACATTTTGCAGCAATAGCTGGTAAACAGCCAGGGAGGCAAACAGCCGATCTTTGAAAAAACTTCCCTTTATGCCAGTTTCCAGTAAATGACTGGTATTAGGTTTTAGTGGCGACTTAAATATCTGTGCTCCGGTAGATGCTTCAAAAGCATCAAAACCATTGTTATAGGTACCATAAACACTTAAATTTGGTTGTATGGCATATACCACGCCTATTCTTGGTAAAAAAACAGTCTCATTTAAACTGCTGCCATCATCGGCTAAATAGTGTTCTTCGCGCAGGCTGCCCAGGATATTCCATTTACCTGCAGCAGCCTGGTCCTGTACATAAAAACCAAGGGTATGGTAAATATTATTGTCGACATCCGATTCGTCATTATCAAAACTGGATAGCTGGTAGGTATTGACCGGCTGCGGTAAATAATGCGGAGTTTTTAAACTGAATGTCCCCACGATGCCATTTCCGGCACCATATTGCAGTAGCTCCGAGTATTGCTGGTTTAAATTTACCGCACTGCTGATAAAATCGAAACCGGCCAGAAACTGGTGATTTACTCTTCCGGTTTTTAGTTTATAGGTCAGATAATTCGTCAGCGTACTGGTGTTGGTATGATACTGATAAGTTGTATAATATAGGGAGACTGAATCGGGCGAAGTATAACCGTTAAAACCGTGACTGGCTACGTTTTGCCAAGTGCTGTAATGGAGGTAACCGATGCTATAGGTCAGCTTTTTCGAAATCTTGTACGAGCCTGAAATGATGGCAGCATAGTCAGTCTCATGCAGAAAATCACCGGGCTGGCTGAGCGTAAAATCGATCGGGGTTGATAATAAATTATTATCCCCTTCAATCCCAGGCTGCCCCTGGTTGAGCACCGTATGGATATTGGAGAGCGAAAAATTGATATTCAGCCTTAACCGTTCATTCGGTGCAAAAGTTAAGGAGGGTGCCAATTGGTACGATTTGGCATAAACCTGGTTGATAAATGAATTGGTGTTATCGTATCCGGCATTGAACCTGAACAACCATGTTTTAGCTGAATTTAAAGGCCCAGTAATATCACCCTGAACCCGGGAATGGTTCCAGCTTCCACGATATAGATCAATCGCTGCCATATTGGTGTCCAATGGCTTCCTGGTCACCAGGTTAATGGTGCCGCCAGGATCGCAATTACCGTAAAGGGTTGCGGTGGGACCTTTGATCACTTCAACCCGCTCAACATTCACCAGCATGGCGCTGGTATAGGTGGTATTATAGCCTCTGAGTCCGTCGATATCGCGGGAATTTTCGGCTCTGAAACCCCTGATGGTATATTCATCGAAACCAGAGTATTGGTTTACCCCGGCGATG
This sequence comes from uncultured Mucilaginibacter sp., assembly GCA_903866915.1. Lineage (GTDB taxonomy): Bacteria > Bacteroidota > Bacteroidia > Sphingobacteriales > Sphingobacteriaceae > Mucilaginibacter. Next base: position 4,951 of record CAIPPO010000039.1, read on the forward strand.
TCGTTCATGGCGTCTTTCAGCGTCAGTTCCATTTTATCCTGTATCAGCTCTTTGGTAACTGTTGAAATAGCTTGCGGGATGTCTTTAAGGGGTATTTCAGTTTTTTCGCCAAAAAACGAATATTTGCTATTATAAGTTAACGCACGACGCCCGCTGATTTCAACGCTTTCTAATTGTTGAATCCTGGGTGCAAGTTTGATTGAACCAATATCAAGGATTTGGTGATTTTTGAGAACTACAGGTAGAATAAATGGCCTGGTATTCACCGAGGACACTAATATTGTATCTTTTATTTCATACAAGCCGCGGAAAACAAAAACACCATCGCTATTTGTAGTGGTTACTTTTTTTAGCTTCTTTAAAATAACGCTAACATCCGAAGCGGGGTTTCCATCAACCCCTATTATTTTACCTTTTATCGAACTATTCGGGAACTGGGCTGCTGTGTTAATGGACCAGCATAAAAATAGACTAAGAATAAACGCTCTGTACGAGTTCATCAACACGCTCAGCATAACACCAGATCAGAATTCATCATTTACGACCTCAAAAATACATAATGGCAGTCATTTTTTTAAAAATCGCGATGTTATATATTCGTTGACATGGAAGCTTAGGTTTAAGCATATACAA
>CAIPPO010000040.1 GCA_903866915.1 uncultured Mucilaginibacter sp.
ATAAAATTATTTATTTGGCTGTGGGGTAGTACGAAGATATGGCTTAATGATCTTAAAACCTTTAGGAAATTTTGCAGGAATGTCTTCTGTTTTGATTGATGGAACAACAACTACATCCTCTCCTTCCTTCCAATCAGCGGGTGTTGCAACGCTGTAATTAGCGGTTAACTGAAGCGAATCAATAACACGTAAAATTTCCTGGAAATTTCTACCGGTTGAAGCCGGATAAGTAATGATCAGCTTTATCGTTTTGTCGGGCGCAATAACGAACAACGAACGGACAGTAGCGGTGAGCGAAGCATTGGGATGAATCATTTCATAAGCTAATGCTATTTCACGATTCTCATCACCAACAATTGGAAAATTAACTTCTACGCCCTGGGTTTCATTGATATCTTTTACCCAGCCTTTGTGCGAGTCAACTGAATCAACACTAAGCGCTATAACTTTAACGTTGCGTTTATCAAACTCATCTTTTAATGCTGCTGTTCTCCCTAATTCGGTTGTACAAACAGGCGTGTAATCTGCCGGATGTGAGAAAAGTACACCCCAACTGCTGCCAAGGTATTCATAAAAGTCGATTTCTCCTTCTGTTGTTTTGGCCTTGAAATTTGGGGCAAGGTCTCCTAGTCTTATGCTCATAGCGTTAAAAATTATTGATGTATTAAATAAATAAAGTTAAAACGATTTTACAAATCGTTATCAAAAATAATAAATTCTACTATACAAGTATACTTTGTCGAATAATTTTACAAATAGCAGGTTTTGGAATTGTGTATCCGGTATGAGGTAACGGGTAACTGATATCAGATATTGGGGTACTGGCACAAAAAAATTTAAAATTGAATGCAATGCACTCATTCATCAAACGGTGCTTTGCCAATTAGATTAAACAAAAAAAGCCACCCGCTAGCTGGATGGCTTGAATTTTGTTTTTGGTTAATTACTTTACTTCTTTATACAATTCGATGTGACCTTCGGCTGTGATGCGTAAAAGGGCCTCTTTTTCGCCATTTTTGATATCAGCGAAGTAAATTGTTGGCTCGGCTTCAGGGTTTAATTCAGTATTATTTTGAAGAACGATAACATGGTCAACTGTATAACCCTTATACTGCTCGTTGATCTCGCTCAAAGTTGCTACTGGTACCGCTTTGGCAGTAATATCTTCCGTAATGGCTACGAAATCGCCGCTACGATCATAAAATGCCGAAGTTTGTACACCTTCCAGTACAAAATCTGCACGTTGATAATTGTTGTCTACTGTCCAGGTAATGTCTTTTGCTGTCGGGAAATTTGCGGTAAATTTGTTTACAACCGTATAAGAAACTGTTACGGTATGAACTTTTCTGGTGCCATCGGCAAAAACGCTTGCGCTAAACATGGTAGCGATAGCGGCTGTTATAAATAATTTTTTCATTTGTTTTAAATTTTAAATCCGCAACAAAAATACCATCTAGTTGAATAAATTTAAAATTTAAGTTGATTTTTATGATATTCTAATAATTAATAGGTACAATTTTGATTAATTTAAAAATTTAAACCGATTTGGAGCTGGATTTTAACAAATTCACAATCAAATTTGAGATACTTAGTGTAGATTTAACAATAAGTATTTAAATTAACAATTTCATTTCATTTTACTGACAAACGCACTTTTTTCAACATAATAAATATATATAAGCAATTATCTATTGAAGATATAAGCAATAGTTTTAGCAGCATTTTAAGGCTAAAGGCGGTCAATATCCAAAGGTGTTACGTTAATCATTAACATTAGCCATTGTCGGCAAAACCGGGGTAAAGTGTCATTCCACCATCTATAAATATGGTAGTACCTGTGATATAGTCGGCCTCATCTGATGCAAGCCATGCAGCGAGCTTGCCTATATCTTCAGGTTGTCCTACCCTATTATAAGGAATCAGTGTAAGCAATTTTTCTAATGCCTCGGGTGTAGCCCATGCACTGTGATTAATTGGTGTTTGAATTGCACCGGGACCTATACTCAACACCCGTATTTTATGCGGCGCCAGTTCCTGGGCCAGGCTTTTCATCATCAACATTACTCCTCCTTTGCTGGTTGCATAATTAACATGCCCACCCCATGGAATTACTTCATGTACGCTACTCATGCAAATGATCTTCCCCGCTGCCCTACTCGTTTCGGCTACCACTCCCCTGCGAATAAATTCTCGTGCTGCCTCCCGGGCACACAAAAATTGTCCGGTTAAGTTTATACCCAAAACTGTGTTCCATTGCTCCAGGGTCATATCCACAAACTTCGAGTCGCGTTGTAAGCCGGCATTGTTCACCAGGATGTCAATGGTACCAAAGCGTTGGTATAAATCGGCAAACATAGCCTGAACCTCGGCTTCATTACTCACATCCGCATGTATTGCGTAGGCTTCGCCACCAGCTGAAACTATTTCATCTACAGTAAGCTCTGCTACTTCATGGGCGTCAACATGATTAATTGCAACTTTTGCACCTGCCCTGGCTAGTTGTAATGCGACACCTTTTCCGATGCCGCTATCGCCTCCGGTAACCAATGCTACCTGTCCTTTTAAAGAATATGAGTTCATTTTTGATGTGTTTGTGCTAAAGATAAGCACAGGAAATGCTGTAATAAAGCGATATCTCACATTATTTTGCGGGCATATGTTAATATTTTAACTATTAATTGCCAATCTGCTGGATCGCGAAATGCTAAATTTGATAATATATAAATCAAAACCCGCGATTTGCTGTTTATTATGCGTAGGTTTGATCTATATATTTTCTGCCCGATATACTTCTACTTAGGCATTTCCGCTTCAAATACGGTTTTATTTAAGCTTTAGCGTACCAATTTAATGGGAACCGTTTCCCTAATTACTCTTCTGCCCGCTGATCAAATTTGCGGTCGCAAGCATTAAATCATTTAAGAGCCCTCATTATGAGCAAAGACAAAGGGAGTCGCGAAAAAAAGAAAGCCCCCGCCGAAGCCGGCAAAAAATCAAAATCTGATTACCAGAGCAGCAAAAGCTCGTCCTCAAGTGTTATTACAATACCCAACAATAAAAAGAAATAGAGATTATGGCAAATGAAATAGTTGATTACCAGGCAAAACTTTATGTGTACGATTTAAACAATTGTGCCAAAGAGTTTGGATTTAAAGATGATGAAGGTTGGGAACTGAGTTTGGCAACTAGCGAAGGGAAGGCTTCACTGCACAAAAAATATTACCCCGTTGTTTCAACCAAAGTTGTACCGGAAATATTGACTGAACTTTTCAACAGGGTAAAATCGCAATTGGTTCAAGCTAAGTCAAATATTCAAAACAAGTTTGACACTGAAAATATGGCTGCTTTAGATTTGCAATACCTGGTAGCCTTTAATCCTAAAAGATTCAGGCAATAATTTGCCTGGTGATCTTGCGATGAATCTCACAATCAACAATGGTGAAAAATCACTTTAAATTATTGTCAGGGCAAAACCTGCGTTATACCGGGAAGGTTTTTCCAGGTTTTGTTAAAGGTTTGCCTTACATGGTTTTTATTTCAAATCATAGTTCTTACCAGTTACTGGTAAAATATAATGGATTGGAAACCATCGTTGAAAAATTCTTCGTCGAGACCATTGATTGAGCGCAAGTTACTTTGCACCTCGTAAACTGAACGATACTTCTCGATTTTGTCGCGTTCCGGCAATCGTTTATATTATTGAGGTCGCCTATTTTACAAATAGGCGACCTTAATTTTATTCTTATTCCGCTACCTTCGTTCAATATCATTCCGAACGTTATATGCATCTATCAGGAAACAAAATTTTGATCACTGGCGGAGCCAGCGGTATTGGGCTGGGCCTTACAGAACGGTTTATACAAGAAGGTAATACTATTATCATATGTGGCCGCCGCGAATCAGTATTGCAGGAGGCAGCCCGCAAATTGCCGAAAGTGATCATCAAAACAATCGATCTTTCTGTTGAGGCAGATCGGTTGGCGCTTTTTGAATGGGTAAAAGCTGAGCATCCCGACTTGAACGTACTCATTAATAATGCAGGCATACAGAATTGGATAAATATTGACGATCCTGAATTCCCCGAACGAGCCAGGGCCGAAATCGTAACTAATATCGAGGCTCCTTTACACCTTACCCATCTCTTTGTGCAATTGCCTCATATCAAAACAATTATTAACGTTACTTCCGGTCTCTCATTTGCTCCCTATGCAAAAGTGCCGGTGTATTCGGCAACTAAAGCATTCTTTCACTCTTTTACCTGGTCACTCCGGCATTTGTTAAAACCAAAAGGAATTGAAGTAATTGAAATGATTCCTCCTGCCCTTAATACCGATCTTGGCGGAAAGGGTTTGCATGATTATGCTCCGCCAGTAAGTGAATTTATTAAATCAATATTTAACCAATTAAAGGAAGGGAAAGATGAACTAACTTTTGAATCCAGCGAATCCCGGGCAAATGCTGGCGCCGAAGAGTTAAAGGCATACTTCAAGCAAATGCATCCAACAAACTGAGAGAATTTTGCCTGATAGCTAGTTACCGTTTAATGAAAAAACTATTAAAATAATCGGGCTTTGTTGTTTCAAAACCCGATTGTTTTATTGGCCATCTGCCCGCGTCTTTTACAAACCCCTTATTCATTTAATCGAAGAAATTTTTCAATTCAGGCAGTTAAAACCCATTCCCGGCAAAAGGAATCGATGTAAACGACCCGTGTTTAGGATACTTGATGAATCATGACACATTCTTCCCAAATAATTCGTTAAAACATTTTGATTGTAACAAATCTTTTACCTAGATTCGTTATACCTGAATGTCACAATGAGAAGAAAAGTACTGTACGGCATTGGCGCAATTGTATTGATTTTGATTGCAACCAATCCCGACCCAAACGATTTCAAATCTTACCTTCACCAAAACGCACAAAATGACCCAGCCGGCAGAGACTGGAATTTTATTGTTTTTTCTATTTATTCAAATTACGGCGACTACTTGGATTCCCCCCGTGACGGACACCAGATCAAGTACAGCTACATCGGCATCTTAGGCAATTTCTTTACGCTGGGTGCCAAAGATGCGTATTGATTTTACAGTTCTTTAACTTTCGTTAAAAATAGCTGCAAAGCCTGACGCTTATCTTCAGTTAGGTCAAAATTGAGTTTGTTCATCAGGTAATCCTGCAGGTCAAAGTCTGCATGTTCAGGCAATTCCTGTAATAATTCGGGTCGATGATCGAGGCCATATTTGAGGGCCGTATTAAATTGATCGACAAATCCGTGGGGTATCGGTTTATTTGCTATCCAGGCTGCAAAAACAAAGGGTAAGCCGGTAAATTTTTGCCATTCTTCTGACAGGTCGTAGTAAAACCGGTAGTGTGATTTCTTTCCAAAAGTTCGGTCACCTATTTGCACAAAAGCTGTTTGAGGATCTGTCGATTTCCCATAGTCATTGGCATCGGTTACCAGTTCAGGTTGTAAGTTCCAATAATTTTTGAGTAGCACCCGCGCCAGGTTATTCGAGCTACGGGATTGGGGGTCGAGCTGCAAACGATTTACCTCTTCAATCTCGCAATTACTAAATATAAATACTGAATTTACTGCACCAACTGCGCCAATACAATAGTCTGATATGATATGCCATTGCGGCAGACTCAATATAGCAGCTACAGGTATCAGGCCAATATCAACCTGATCATCGATCAATTTTTGCGCACAATCGGCCGGATTGTCGACACTCAGTTCAATTTGATCCAGTATGGCTGAATTTTGTATGCCAAATAAAAAAGGCTTGGTATTGGTATAGCTTACCGCAGATATTCTGATCTTCTTCACAAATAAAATTATAATTTTTGCATCCTTAATTCAGCCATCAATGGCGTTTCGTTTAATATTCCTTCAAGTGTCTTGCATCATTGAAGTCAACGATCTCATATTTTTTTCCATCCCAGGTCACTTTGTATAAAACAAGGTTTTGATGGGGGAAATTTTCCATATTAGTGAGCGGTTCATTTAAAAGCAGGCAAAGCAACAAGCGCAAAGCCCTGCCATGCATACATATTAAAACGCTCTTTTCCTCCGGATGGCTCATGATTGTTTCAAGTGCCACTAACTGCCGGCCTTTAACTTCATTCGGACTTTCGCCTCCTTCAAATTTACTATCCAGTCTCCCGGCCAGCCAGTTGCGTATCAATTTCAGGAAAGCAGCTTTATTATCGGTTGTACTCGGTTGTCCCTCCAATACTCCCCATGCCAATTCGTCCAGGCCTTCCAACTTTTCATATGGAATACCCAGGTCTATAAATTGCTGAATACTCTGTTGGGTACGTTTTAATTTGGAAACGTATATTTTATCAAAATGGGTATTTTTATAAGCGTTGAAAAACGCGTCGGCTTGTCTTAGCCCCTCCGCATTCAGGTCGGTGTTCATGCCACGCCCTTGCACAATGCCAAGTTTATTTAATTCGGTTTGCCCGTGCCTTACGATGTACAGTGTTTTTAGCGGAGAGCCTACTGTTGCGGTTGATGCTGATTTCACCGATTCTTGTTTGATTGCACTATTAAAAAATCTTACTATTCTTACTGAGAGCTCCTGCTGAGCGCTCCTGGTTAAGCTTGCTCACCTGTCTTTCATCAAAAAATACTAATTGATGACCGGCAGCCGGTAAAATTGCGGCTTGGCTTCCTCAGGGAATTCAAAATCTGTATAATCAGTTACCACATTATACAATGTATCGCGTTCAATAGGCTTTCTCCCAACTTGCTTTATCAGTTCAACCAATTGTTTCGTATTCATACCGGGGTGTTGTTCCTCAGCACCCGCCATGGAGTATATTTTTGTTGTATCGTCCAGGGTCCCATCAATATCATCAACCCCAAAATTCAGCGACAATTGCGCAGTATTACGGCTAATCATCGCCCAGTAAGCTTTGATATGATCGAAATTATCTAAATAGATACGTGCGATCGCATAATTCCGCAGATCCTCAATTACTGACGACTCAGGCACATGCGACATCTGGTTATCCTGATTACGAAATTTTAATGGGATGAACGTTTGGAATCCACCTGTTTTATCCTGTAACTGCCGCAGACGCTCCATATGATCAACCCGGTGCCAGTATTTTTCGATATGGCCGTAGAGCATCGTAGCGTTTGAGCGCATTCCCAGTTTATGCCATTCTTCATGTATCTGCAGCCACTGATCGGCAGTACATTTATCCTTGCATATCTGTTCGCGTATCTCTTTATGAAATATCTCGGCACCCCCGCCCGGTATGGATTCCAGGCCCGATTCCTTCATCAGCTTCATACCGCTTGCATAATCGATCTTAGCTTTCTTGAAGATGTAATGGTACTCAACCGGAGTAAGGGCTTTTACATGTAATTCAGGGCGATGAGCTTTGATCTTACTGAAAAGTTCGGCATAAAACGGAACATCGTATTGCGGTAAAACGCCGCCTACAATATGCACTTCGGTTACCGGTTCGTTATCGTATTTCTTAACAATATCCAGCATTTGGTCAAGCGTATATTCCCAACCATCTTCGCGCTGTTTAAGCAGTCGTGAATAGGAACAAAACTTGCAATCATAAACACATAAATTCGTCGGTTCGATATGAAAATTACGATTGAAATAAGTTTTATCGCCATGTTTATATTCGCGGATATAGTTAGCCAGTACGCCAACGAAACTTAGCTCAGCATTTTCATATAACAACACACCCTCGTCAAAAGTGATGCGCTGATGATCAAGAACTTTTTGTGCGATTTGCTTTAGCTCAGTTGAAAGATCTGGATCCTGGATAAGTATTTGTAATTTATTTCCGGCTTCCATCAGGGATATTTTCCTGCAAAAATAGGAAATGTTAGTGTAATCGTGGTGCAACATTTATTATGCCGGGTCAAAACTTTAAGTTTGTGCAATGAAGATCGAAACTACAGCCATACACGCGGGCAATCATAGCGACGAAAATACAGGTGCAGTAATACAGCCTATCACGCTTTCCACCACTTACCTGCGCGGTGAGGATGGATTGTACCAATCAGGCTATATCTACAGCCGTGCCGGTAATCCAAACCGGACGCAATTAGAAAATGTATTGGCTAAACTGGAACATGGCGCAGATGCAGCTGCTTTTTCTTCGGGCAATGCGGCAGGTATGAGTGCATTTCAATCATTGAAAACCGGGACGCATGTCATTTGTCCGGATGATATGTACCACGGCCTTCGCAACCAGCTAAAGCACATTTTTTCGGGAATATTGGAGTTCGACTTTGTCGATGTCAACGACGAAAATGTATTAGGTGAATATATCAAACCAAATACCGGGTTAATTTGGATTGAAACGCCTTCTAATCCACTGCTCAAGATCACCGATATCAAAAAAGTGGTTGCTATTGCCAGGCAACATCAAATTAAAGTTTTGGTTGACAACACTTTCGCCACTCCGATATGCCAGCATCCACTGGTGTTAGGTGCCGATATGGTCATGCATTCCTCTACCAAATACATAGGTGGGCACAGCGATCTGATGGGCGGCGTATTGGTCAGTGCTGCAAAAGACGAGTGGTGGACCAAAATCCGCCAGATACAGGAATTGGGAGGTGCTATCCCCTCGCCTGCGGATTGTTATTATTTAACAAGGAGTATTAAAACCTTACCCTACCGTGTGAAAGGGCATGTTCACAATGCGTTATTGCTGGCAGATTTCCTCGAAAAACATGAAAAGATTGAAACTGTATTGTACCCCGGATTAAAGTCGCATCCTCAACATGAGATCGCCAACGGACAAATGGCATATTTTGGTGGCATGCTTTCGTTTTGCCTGAAAGCTGGTGAGGCAGAAGCACGTAAAGTGATCAACAAACTACAGCTATTTGCCCAGGCTACAAGTTTGGGCGGTGTTGAATCCCTGATCGAACACCGCGCTTCTGTTGAAGGTCCGGATACCATAACGCCTCAGAATTTATTGCGCGTTTCCGTTGGCCTTGAGCATATCGATGATCTGATCGCTGACATGGAACAAGCATTATCTTAAAAGTAAAAAGGTAGTTGATTACGCTTAATTATAACCTGTTAAAACCGGCACTAGCTCAAATGTATCCATGACCGTTCAACCGTCAACTTTAAACTAAACCACCATTTCAGGAATTTCTCCGTCAACGATCAGCCTGCCAGCCGTAGAATTTCTGATCTGCTCGACACTCACACCGGGCGCGCGCTCCAATAATTTAAAACCGCCGTCAGGTAATACATCCAATACGGCCAGCTCGGTAACAATTTTTTTAACACAGTTTATGCCGGTCAGGGGCAGCGAACATTTAGCTAATAGTTTTGACTCGCCTGCCTTATTCACATGCTGCATAGCTACAATGATGTTTTCGGCCGAAGCAACAAGGTCCATTGCGCCGCCCATACCTTTTACCATTTTTCCCGGTATCTTCCAGCTGGCTATATCGCCGTTTTCAGCCACCTCCATCGCTCCAAGGATAGTCAGATTAACTTTTCTTGCGCGGATCATCCCAAAACTCATTGCCGAATCAAATACGGCGGAGCCCGACAACATGGTGATGGTTTGTTTACCAGCGTTGATGGTGTCGGGGTCTTCTTCTCCTGCAAAAGGAAATGGTCCAATTCCTAACAAACCGTTCTCTGACTGTAAAACTACTTCCATTCCCTCGGGGATGTAATTGGCAACCAGTGTAGGAATACCGATACCCAGGTTAACATAAAAACCGTCTTTTATTTCTTTGGCTATCCGCTTTGCGATACCTTCCTTGTCGAGCATGGTTTAATTTAAAAATTTGGTAATTTGAAAATTTTGGTAATTAGTTATGTTTTGGCAGTGGAAATGATTTTAGATAATATTTTGATGATAACGATCAATTTTTCGTGGAGGCTATCGTCTGCAAGACAATTTTTAGCGAATTTGAACTACAATAAAAAATATGCTGTTTCGCCGGCTTCTTCGGCAGCTATTTTCATTTTGCGTATAAAATCAGCTTTACTTACCCATCAGCATCTTCCACCCCGAATTATAAGTTCTCCATTTTCAAATTGAAATATTTTCAAATTACCTAACGGTCCTTTGTTCAATCCTCTTCTCATAATCAAACCCCTTAAAAATTCTGTGCACATAAATGCCCGGTGTATGAATATGATCAGGATCGAGTTCTCCGGGTTCAACCAGTTCCTCCACTTCGGCTATGGTAATTTTACCCGCCATGGCCATCAGGGGATTAAAATTACGTGCGGTTGAACGGTAAACCAAATTACCCATCGTATCGCCTTTCCAGGCTTTTACTATCGCGAAATCAGCCTCAAAGGCTAATTCCATCAAATAATCTTTACCATTAAAATTACGTATTTCTTTGCCTTCAGCTACTTCGGTGCCAATACCAGCAGGCGTAAATATGGCAGGCATGCCGTATCCGGCAGCCATACAGCGCGTAGCAAGAGTACCCTGAGGAATGAGTTCCACTTCAAGCTCGCCGCTTAACAGTTGCCTTTCAAATTCGGCATTTTCACCAACGTATGAGGAGATCATTTTCTTTACCTGGCGTTTTTTCAACATCAGGCCAATGCCAAAATCATCCACACCCGCATTATTTGATATACAGGTTAAGCCCTTTACATTTTTTCGAACCAGAGCAGCAATGCATTTTTCAGGCAATCCGCATAAACCAAAGCCGCCAAGCATCAGCGTCATGCCGTCCTCAATATCCTTTATAGCCTCGTCAGCGTTGCTTACTACTTTATTCATGATACGATTGTTGGATTTGATGGATTGGAAAAATCATAGCTGAACACGATTTTCAGGATTTTTTTTTATAGGCAAGATGTTTTCTGGATTACAACCTTACTTTATCGATAATTGGTCAGAACAAAATTAAAAGAATAATTATCCTGTCCGCCAATAAAATCTTCGATTTTTAGATCAAAAGCATAGAACCTTTTATCCAACCAATCAACAAAAATCCCAAAATCGTGTATTACCGGTATTTACCACTTCACATTTTGCTCGATAAAGGCGATCAGATCGTCGGCCATGGCCTGCTGTTCTTTCACATTGGGGTGTCCAGGTGTATTCTTGTAGGGAAAAAAGTGGGTCATTATATTTTTGTCATTGGTCAGACCAACAGCTTTTGCAATATAACCCGGCCAGGGCGAACCTTGCTGCGTCGCATCCATACTACCAAGCGCGCATATGATCTTTGCTTTAGGGTATTTGCTGCGAACATTCTTTAAAAAATCGCGGTAGGCTTTGATGATCTGTTCTTCCGTAGGCGCTTTATTTACAAAACGTGCTTTGAACTGCTCGTTTTCAGGTTGTTTTACGATCCAGGAATCGTTCTGAAATAAATTGATCACCACTACATCGGGGATATATTTAGAAAAATCCCACTTACTTTCACTATCGTTTGGATCAAGCCTATCGTACATTTCGGGCATGATCTGCGGGAACCAACTTACCAATATGCCAATACCACTACGAGCTGTTATATTAAATTCTGAATTAAAATGATGGGCTGTAATTGTTGCATAGCTTAGGTAGGCGTTTTCATAAATCGATGTCCCCCTGTCTCTGCCGCTCGAATCAATATCTGCGTAACCACAGGTTATACTATTTCCAAAAAATTCCATCTTTCGCCTGTTAACCGGCGGCGGAGCAAGCGTAGCAGAGCCTTTGTCGAGGGCAAATTCATACAGCAATGTTTTACCCATTGTCCATTCAGTGCGTTTAAACAATTCGAGTGTGTGATTGGTTGCAGACAAATTTGCTGCCAGTATATACTCCTTTTTAATACTGTCTGGATGCAGTACGCCGATCACTTTGCCATCCAGAATAACGTTAAAATAGTTATCGCCACGTTCATCTTTCAACGTCACTTTTACGCCGCTACCATAAAAATTGATCGATGCCGAAGCACCTGGCCATGCCAGAACGGCTGCTTCATCGAGCATTGCAGTGCGGCCCATCAATTTGATGTGCGGATCGTGGCTGCGGATAACAACTGTTTGTGCAGATACAGCAAAAACTACTAAAGTAAAAAGTAAAGTAAAAAGGTATTTATACTTCATAATCAGCTATTTATTTTAAATAAACATAGGTAATTCCGTCGCCACCCCTGTCTGCATGTTCATCTTCCATGCGGTCTACAGCATCATATTTCTTCAGGTAATTGCGAATCAATTTACGCAAAATACCATCCCCTTTTCCATGCAATATCTTTAAGGTGCCAAAACCCATCATCAATGCCCTGTCAAGCAGCTTTTCTATTTCGTAAAGCGCCTCTTCACCCCGCCTGCCACGCACATCTATTTCGGGACTAAAATTTGCCAGATCGCTGGTATGTGTGTTAAAACTTTTTCGGACATCTTTAGGCAGTTCTTTTTTTGATATCCTTTGCACCCGGTTCTTTTTGGCAACTGTTCGCAGATCGCCAATTGCAATAATCACATTATCCCTAGCAATTTCAATTACCTGGCCCGTGGTTTCTGAATCTGTCAGCCGCACCCAATCCCCAGGCTTTAATTCTTCATCTGCTTTAATTGCTTTTGGTAACTCGGCTTTAATTGTATTTTTCTCGACTTCGCGGCTTAAGTTCTCGCGGAGCTGGCGGGTTTTTTCTTTGTCGGCATTACTGCTTTTAATATCAGCAATAGTATTTTCTACTAATTTATTGGCATTCAGGATGATGTTCTTCGCTTCTTGTTTAGCATCACGAATCAGCAATTTTTTGTTTTCGTCCAGGTAACTTTTAAGTTTTTCGTTTTCACTCAGTAGTATATCAACCCGTCGCTGCTGTTTTTCAAGTTTTAATTTGGTGTCAAAAATCTCTTTCTTATCCCGCTCCAGGTCAACTAAAAGCGAATCAACTTTTTTCTGACCATCTCCAATTTTATTTTTTGCCAGATCCTGTACCTGCCGGGGTAAACCTATTTTCTGTGCGATCTCAAAAGCGTATGAACTGCCGGGTTTACCAACCTCCAGCATATACAGCGGCCGCATCTCCACATTATTGAAGAGCATTGATGCATTTTCGATCCCTGCCGTACTACTTGCAAATAACTTTAAATTGGAATAATGGGTAGTTATAACGCCCTTGATATGTTTCTGATTCAGCGTCTCTAATACAGCTTCAGCTATCGGGCCGCCAAATTGAGGATCGGTACCGGTACCAAACTCATCAATTAATACCAGGGTTTTACCATTTGCCTGCTCCACAAAGCTTTTCATTTTTGACAAATGTGCGCTGTAGGTACTCAGGTCGCTTTCGATGGATTGGTCATCACCGATATCGACAAATATCTGCTTAAAAATTCCCACCGTGCTCGCATCTGATACCGGGATCAGTAATCCGGCCTGTGCCATCATTTGCAATAGTCCTACTGTCTTCATGCAAACTGATTTGCCGCCAGCATTCGGACCAGAAACAACCACAATGCGGGTCTGTTCGTCGATCGTAATATTTAACGGGACAACCGGCTTTTTTTCTGCCTTAAAACTCAGCAGCAATAATGGATGACGTGCGTTTAGCAGTTTTATTCTGGGCTCGTTAACCAGTACCGGCATTTCAGCCTCAATATCTATTGCAAACAGCGCCTTGGCGCGCACGAAATCTATTTTAGTTAACAAACCGTGATAAGAAAGCAGTAAAGGTACAAAAGGGCGCAACTCGCCCGTGAGTGCCGTTAGTATTTTTACAATTTCCCGGCGGCGTTCAAATTCCAAGTCGCGTATTGTATTATTGAGGCTAAAAACTTCTTCAGGCTCGATGTATACTGTTTGACCAGAAGCCGATTCATCATGAATAAAACCTTTTAATTTTCTTTTATTCTCGGCCAAAATTGGGATACACAAGCGCCCGTCGCGAATTGTTAAACTTCCATCCGCCGTCCAGCCACTGGATGCCGCGCTTTTAAAAATATGATCGATTTTTTTTCTGGCTTCTTGCTCTGCTTTAGCAATCGCTGAAGAGATATCTGCAAGTTCACGCGAGGCATTGGGCCTCATCTTTCCTTTTTGATCAATTATCGCTTCTATTTTCTTCAGTATTGATTTCTCAATGGGCAAATGTTCAAACAAGGCTTCCAGGTTTGGGTATTGCCCTTCACGTTCATTGAAATAAGCTATCACCGCAAATACGGTCGACAAAGAGGCGTGTACCTGGTAAAATTCCTCTTCTACTAAAAAAGCGCCCTCAATTTTTACTTTATTCGCAAGTGATTTGATATCGAAGAAATGATGTATTGGCAGGGCTTCATCGTTTTGCAGGATATTTTTAAACTCATTGGTCTGCCCCATGAATTTAAGCACCTGATCATAATTGTGCATTACCTGTATCCTGTCGACAAGCTGCCGGCCCATTTCACTCAGGCAATGTGTTTTGATCAGTTCTTTGATCTCGGTAAAACCTAACTTATCAACGCTATTCGACGGGACCAGCATTCGGCTTTGGTTTTGGAATGTATCTATGGTTGTTAAAATGCGTCGCCGAAGGCGTGTTGATAGTTGCAGGCACTACCGGCGAAGTATTTTGTTGTTGCTTAGGTAGCTTTTTCAGCGAATCAGCCCGACGTTTTTGGTCGATTTGCATTTGTGCCTGGTTGACTTTATTCAGAGAATCCGATACGATTTTTATTTTTTCTGTTATTTCATCGTACATTACTGCCAGCAGTTCTGGCTGATTGCAGTAATATTTCATGCTTTTTTTAAACTGGTTGGTATCCGTATGAAAGTTTTTCAATACGGCCGCATACCGGGCGAATCCACGCCTATATAAGGTATCGGGCACCTGCAGTTCGGTAAAAAGGGTACCATCGGCAATATGGATCTGGGTAAGCAGGGCAACCATTTTATTACGTTCTATCACACCCTTCGGAAGTTTATCTCCTGTACAGGCGAAACAAAACAGTATTAGTGAAAAAAAGAGGATATTATATTTTTGCATTCTTTACTTTTGCGGCTTAATTAGCAAAACTACGGATAAA
The DNA here is from genome assembly GCA_903866915.1 of uncultured Mucilaginibacter sp. Taxonomy (GTDB): domain Bacteria; phylum Bacteroidota; class Bacteroidia; order Sphingobacteriales; family Sphingobacteriaceae; genus Mucilaginibacter. The sequence goes on from CAIPPO010000040.1 coordinate 14,992, forward strand.
TGAGCATTGCAGATAACATCAAGAGCCTAAAAAACGAAACAGAAAGTATTCATGTAACGCTTATCGCTGTATCCAAGACTAAATCCAATGATGACATTCTGCAAGCCTACCATGCAGGACAACGTTTATTTGGCGAAAATATGGTGCAGGAACTGGTAGAAAAGCATGAATCGCTCCCAAAAGATATCGAATGGCACCTCATCGGTCATTTGCAAACTAATAAAGTGAAATATATTGCCCAATTCATTAGTATGGTGCAATCTGTCGATAGTTTAAAACTGTTGCAAGAGATCGATAAGCATGCCGGGAAAAATAATAGGGTGATCGATTGCCTGCTGCAAGTTTACATAGCAGACGAAGAAACCAAATACGGCCTGGGTTTCGATGAATTAATTGAACTGTTGCGCTCAGAAGAATTTACAAACCTTCAGCATATACGCATCCGCGGTTTAATGGGTATAGCGACCAATACCGAAAACGAAAAGCAACTCAAAGACGAATTTTATGAGTTGCGTACTTTCTTTGAAGGGGTTAAACAGAGTTTTTTCCGGAAAGAAAGCAGTTTCGATACATTGTCGATGGGCATGTCATCAGATTATAAAATTGCCATTGAAAATGGAAGTAACATGGTGCGGCTTGGCAGTACCATTTTTGGACAACGCGTTATTAAACACTGGAAGGATAATTAAATAGTGAGTGATTGCGTGTGTGAGTGAATGACTAAATGAATTAGTGTGTTTTAGGGAACTGAATGACCATTGACCAATGAAAGAAAACGAAATTAAACTAAGAACTGCTAAAAAAAGCGATTGTCCGCGCTTGCTGGAACTGATCATTGAATTGGCGGTCTTCGAGCGCGAACCGCATGAAGTTACGGTAACCCTTGCTGAGATGGAGGAAGCCGGTTTTGGTGAGAAACCTGTATGGAAAGCCTATGTAGCCGAATGGGAAGGTTTTATTGTTGGTTTTGCGCTCTATTATATCCGGTACTCGACCTGGAAAGGTAGCCGTTTGTACCTTGAAGATCTGATCGTTACCGAAACCTGGCGCGGTAAAGGGGTTGGTAAATTATTGTTTGAACAAATGATCAGAGAAGCTAAAGAACTTGGTTTAAATGGCATGACCTGGCAGGTGCTCGACTGGAACGAACCAGCGATCAAATTTTACCAAAAATATCAATCAGCTATTGGTACGGGCTGGCTAAATGGATCTTTATCGAAAGATCAGGTAAGCAATTTTTAAAAACCGCTGATCACAACTCCATAAATAAACCTTAAATTGCTGCGTTAATCAATGAAAAAGGCTGGCTTTATTTCCTTTCTTTTAGCAGTAACTGTCGTTGCCTGCAAACAGCACGAACAGCCCTCCGTGAAAATAAGTGGAAAGCCAGATACGCTGGTATACACTTACAAAATAATTAAAGAGCGTGCCGCCGATTGCGGCACTAAGCCGGACACTTCCTGTTCTGAAGCTAATATTACTTATGCTGTATTTGGCGGGCATCAAGCATTGAATGACAGTATTGCTAACCGCTTGCTGCAAACCTATCAGGGCGACAAGCCCGACAAAACGCTGGAAATGCAAGCGAAAAGTTTTGTTAAAGGCTATATGACCGACACTTTGCGCCAGGCAGATAGCAACAAAATGATCTACACCCTTGAAACAAGTGCGCGGGTTGTCAGGCAGGATTCGAGTCTGGTTACTATTCAGATCGATAGTTATGCATTCACCGGCGGAGCACATGGCGACACTTTTACCGGCTTCCTTAACTGGAATACTGGTGAAGACAAAAAAGTTGCACTAAAAGACATCTTTATCCCCGGTTACAATGAAAAATTTAGAGTTGTTGCCGAAAAAATATTCCGTACCCAGGAGAAATTGAGTGATACCAGTTCGCTCCAGAACTACTTTTTTAAGGATGCCAAATTTGCATTGAACGATAATTTCCTGGTTACGCCGGTAGGAATCCGTTTCCTCTATAACGAATATGAAATAAAATCATACGCAGAAGGGCAAACCGAACTGCTTATACCTTATAATAAGATCAAATCCCTTCTACGACCTCAAAGCGTGGTTAACCAATATCTTAAATAATGCTTGTTTTTAAATTTGGCGGGGCATCAGTAAAAGATGCAGCCGGTATCATAAATCTTGCTGCAATTGTAAAAAAATACGAAGATCAACCCTTGCTGATCGTCGTATCCGCTATGGGCAAAACCACTAATGCGCTCGAGAAACTGACAAAAGCTTATATAGACAGATCGAATGATCTGTTATCGATATTTGACGAAATAAAGGAATACCACTATCAAATAATCCGCGAATTATTTGATGCTAACCACCCGATATTTGACGAAGTGGCCAATACCTTTGTAGAGATTGACTGGGCGATAGAAGATGAACCACAGGACGATTATGATTTTATATACGATCAGCTGGTGTCTGTCGGCGAACTGGTATCCACCCGTATTGTTGCTGCCTTCCTAAATCAGACAGGTATCAAATCGCAGTGGCTTGATGTACGCGGCTATATACATACCGATAACAATTACCGAGAAGGCAATGTCAATTGGGTTAAAACACGTGAAAGTATACAGCAAGACATTCCTGCCCTGCTCAAAAAAGGCATTGTTATTACTCAGGGTTTCCTGGGCGGCACATCAGAAAATTTTACAACTACGCTTGGCCGCGAGGGTTCTGATTATACAGCCTCCATTTTTGCGGCATGTCTGCAGGCAGACTCAGTTACTACCTGGAAGGATGTTCCCGGAATATTGAATGCTGATCCAAAATTCTTTGGCGATACGATAAAATTTGATGCGCTAACCTATACCGAAGCTATCGAGATGACCTTTTATGGTGCAAGCGTTATTCACCCTAAAACAATTAAACCACTGCAAAACGCAAACATACCCTTGCTGGTAAAATCGTTTAATGCTCCGGATGCTCCAGGTACTATTATTAAGGATACTGCTGAAATGAACTTTGTGAAACCGATCATCATCCTTAAACAAAACCAGGTATTGCTATCGATCTCACCGCGCGACTATTCATTTATTTCGGAGGATCATCTCAGCGAGATATTCAGTTTGTTCGCATCCCGACAGGTAAAGATCAATATTATGCAGACTTCGGCCTTGAGTTTCAGTGTTTGCTTCGATCTCAAGCCTGAGCGATTCGCAAAATTGTTAGACGGTCTCAACACCAAATTCAAAGTGAAATACAACGATAATATCAGTCTGATCACAGTTCGCCACGACAAGCAGGGTGTCCTAAATGATTTGGTTGCAGGCAAGACAGTATTGTTAGAGCAGTTAAGCCGAAATACAGCACAGGTGGTAGTCAGGTAACTTAGTCGGGCAACCGGTAATTCGCCCGAAAATCTACCAGTTCTTTTTGCATCATTTTTTTGAATACGCCACCTAGTATCTGGTCTATCCTCATTGCTAACTTTATTTTTCGCGGGAAAACAATAGTCTCTTTGTTAGCAGCGACACCTCTTAAAATCAAGGTTGCTGCCTTGTCTGTACTAACTCCTTTTTTCAACGCAAACAATGCTTTACCTTTCCATGAAGCTTTTGCATTAGCCTCTACAGCAGATTTCCCAATTGCGGTATCAACAAAACCCGGACAAACTACTGTAGCCCGTATGCCTAACGCTTTACCTTCTATGCGCAGGATATGGGTATAGTCGACCACCGCATGTTTGGAAACACTGTATGGCGCCATTAATGCAAGACCATCGGCCAGGCCAGCCGCTGATGCTGTATTGACGATATGCCCGCTCCCCTGCTTTAGCATTACCTGATAGGCCGCCTGCGATCCATAAAGTACACCATAGAAATTTATATCCATTAATTTTTTCCAATCGCTGATCATGATATCGCGTAGCTCACCACTTACAGCTATTCCGGCGTTGTTGAAAATAAAGTCGAGCTGGCCGAATTTTCCGATCACTTCGTTAATCAGTTCAATAATAGCTGCTTCGTCAGTAACGTTTAAATAATGTGCTTCAGCATTCCGTGCAATTGCCTTAACAGTTTGGTTAGCATTATCCAGATTAATATCTGTACAAATAACTTGTGCACCTGCTGCCGCTAGTCGCAAGCACAAGGCCCTGCCTATACCAGAACCACCACCAGTGACGATCGCTATTTTTTTGCTGAAGTATTGTTGATACATGTGTTTAGTTTAAGGTTTAAAAGAATGCCATCAGACAGCAAAACATAAATAAAGCTGCTATTAAGGTATTTAAAAAGTTTACGTGGTTGTTTTCCAGGTATTCCCTGCGTTCGAATGCTGCTCCCAAAACCGAATCTGCGAGGTTGCCAATTGTACCGGCCGCAATAATCGTCAAGAATTGACCATTAAACGGGCTAAACCCGGTAAATATTATCGCAATTACCGATGACCCAAAAACACCGATCAAAACGCCTTCGATACTGACAACGCCATCCAAACCGTTTTGCTCTTCTCTAAAGGTGAGTATATTGAAAAAGCGACGCCCGTACAACATCCCTAATTCAGAAGACAACGTGTCGGCAGTAGCAGCCGAAAGCGAAGCGGCCATCATCAATCTAAATACTTCCGCATGTACAGGGAATAAAACCGCAAGGGCACCAAGAACCGCTGCAACCCCGCCATTGGCCAGCACCTGACCAGCGTTTCGGTCCGTCGGATGATCTTTTTGTTCTTTTAGCGGGAGCTTGTCATTTTTTCGCCAGCCAGTTGCCAGAGTACCCAAAAAAAAGAAAGCTCCTAATATGGCCAATCCCTTGAAATTACTTCCCGCATATACAGCAATACCAACAAAGGCTGCTGATATGCCACCTCTGGTTGTAAGCTTTTTAAATGTAACACTGATAATTGCGATCGCTAATATTAATATAGAAAAAAGCAGGTATTGAAAGACAGTCATATTTCGGTTGTAAATTTATCATCAAACAAAATACCTGTTATACGAAACAAAAAAATATTTTACATTTGTGCCAAACTAATAACAATGAAAGTAATCAGTATTATTATTACCCTGGTAGGTTTAGCTGTGTTGATCTATTGCCTCACCTATTTTCGCCCCGCTTTAAATGTTGTTGACTCAGATACGCTGACGTCTAATCCTAAAGGAGCTATGACCTCTGAATGGCCTGTATTTATCGGTATCCTTACTACATTTGTGGGCATCACGTTCTTTTTTGTGTCCCTGAGCGACAAAACAGCAAAAAAATAAGTTTATAAAATATTTTATTGAAAAGGGACAGGCTTTTAGCTTGTCCCTTTTTTTGTACCTAAATATTAAATAAAAGTTACAAAAACTTTAAAATATCAATAACTAGTAAACAATATTATCGAAATTTGACTTTAGTTCCTGATAACATTATTTAACTAAAAACTGGTTATCCTCTCTTAAATTAATTATCATGAAAAAGATCCTATTTAACCTACCGTTCATTATTCTATTATTTATTTGCTTTACGGCCAGTTCACAGAACTTCACACTGGGTGTAAAAGGTGGCATCAGTATCCCAAATCTTACGGCAGGCGGAAGTAACCAAACGCCCCTGAACACGGGTTACAGCTCGAGACAAGGCCCTGATTTTGATATTTTCGGTGAATTTAAAATAAGCGATCTGTTTTCGATCCAGCCCGGTATCGAATATTCATCGCAGGGCGGCAAAAAAGATGGTCTGCAGGCATTTACTACACCGGCCGAAGTGCAGGCGATGTTTCCCGCCGGACAGGCACCACCCTATTTGTATGCTAATTATAACAGCGAAGCCAAGATCAATTACCTGATGATCCCGGTTCTTGCAAAGTTTGGATGGGATTTCAGTAAATCTTCGCCCTGGAGGGTTTATGTTGGAGCTGGTCCTTTTGTTAGCTTCCTCCTTTCGGCCCACCAGGTAACCAGTGGCAATAGTCCGTTTTATACTGATGCGGGCGGTACGCAAGCTTTGCCAGGCGGAAGTCAATCCTTTGCAGGAAATCAGGATATCAAAAGTCAGCTGGCAAACAATAATATTGGCATTGAAGGCGACCTGGGACTTAGATATAAGTTTGGCCCCAGCGCAATTTTTATAGAAGGTGGCTTTAATTATGGTTTCCTGAATATCCAAACTGTGGCGGCAGATGGCAAAAATAATACCGGTGCCGCAACAATACAGTTGGGTTACAGCTATTGGTTCGGGAAATAAGTTATGCAAATCGGACTGGTACTTTCAGGCGGTGGGGCGCGCGGCCTGGCTCATATTGGCATTTTGAAGGGGCTGGGCGAAATGGGCATCCGGCCTGATGTGATCTCGGGAGCAAGTTCAGGTGCGCTTATCGGAGCACTTTTTGCTGAGGGCTACACCCCGGAAGAAATTCTGGACCTGGTTAAGCAGCACACCCCTTCGAACGTTATTTTAATGGCATTTAACGGGTTTTTATCGGCGTCGGGTTTGTTACGTATAGTTGAATCGGCAATACCCAAAAACAGCTTTGAAAGCCTTCAGATACCTTTATTTGTAACTACTACTGATATTAACGCCGGTATGGCAGTTGCTTTCTCAGAAGGGCCGCTACATCAATTATTGGTTGCTTCTTCGTCTATCCCAGGTTTGTTTAGCCCGGTTAAACATGGCGATCGGTACCTTGTCGACGGTGGTGTTGCTGATAATTTACCTACCCATTGCATCAGGCAGCAATGCGACCGGGTGATAGGCTCACACGTCAACCGATTCGGGCATGCCAAATACCAGGAAAAAGGTAAACTGGATATTATTGAACGCTGTTTCCATTTGGCCATAGCTGACACCGTAAGTGCCAGTGCCGGACTGTGTGACTTCCTGCTGGAGCCTGATCTGCATCGTTTTAATATGTTTGAATTGAAATATGCCGATCAAATTTATGAGGTCGGGTACAAGTCGGTTATGAAGGAAAAAGGTAAATTAGAAACGCTTTTGAGTTGAAAAAATATAAAACCTACGGCGTCTGTAAAACTTACGAAGTTTTGTAAACTTCGTAAGTTTTATAGCGAATAAGTTTAAAAGATAATGACCTGCCATCAACCTCTAAATTAAATAGCTCTAGTATTTATTCAGCTTTTTCAGCTAAAGCAGCTTATTAACAATACCTCTTAATGCAGGCACAACCTCTATTTCAAACCAGTGATTTTTCTTTTGCCATATCTTATTTCTGGGCGATGGATGCACCAGGGGTAAATAGGTCGGCAGATAGTTGTTGTATCCCTTTACAATAGTTGTCAGCGTTAGATGCTTAGTGCCTTCCAGGTAGGAATTCTGCGCATATTGACCAATTAATACCGTTAATTTAACTTCTTTCATAAAATCAAACAACGTCTTATGCCACAGCGGAGCGCATTCGTGACGGGGAGGCAAATCGCCAGAAATGCCTTTGCCAGGATAACAAAAACCCATCGGTATCAGTGCAAATAATTCAGGATCGTAGAACTGATCTTTACTTACACCTAACCATCGGCGCAACTCTTTACCACTCTGATCATCCCATGGAATACCACTATCCTGCACCTTTTGACCAGGTGCCTGCCCGATGATCACTATTTTAGACCGACGACTAGCCTGTAGAATGGGCCGAGGTCTATTAGGCAGGCTTGCTGCACAAACTGTACAATTTCTAATTTCGGCAAGTAGATTTTCCATATTTAAGGCAGTCTATACAGGAACAACTGGTAAAGTATCAAACTTACGAAGTTTGCTAAACTTCGTAAGTTTTGAGGAGTAACAAAAAAAAACGCCCCTCAATCGCTTGAGAGGCGCAAAAAAAAAATCGGGTAAGCAATGGGGTTCGAACCCACGACCCCCAGAACCACAATCTGGTGCTCTAACCAACTGAGCTATGCCTACCGTTTCGAGGTTGCAAATGTAAATATTTAAGGCCTAAAATCAATGGAAAATTTAATATTACAATCAACTTACGCATTATTATAAGCAGCTCAGCAGATTATTGCCGAACTTTGTTCCACAATGACAGAGCAACTGATTGAATTGAATGTGACGGGGATGCATTGTAATAACTGTGCTATATCTGTCCACAAATTACTGGAGAAAAAAGGCTTGCAAGATATATCGGTTGATTTTGCTTCCGAGGAAGTAAAATTCAGTACCGATAGTACCGATGCTGTCAAGGATGCGATCAAAGGCATTGAAAGTTTAGGTTACAAAGTGATAGCCGATCTGGAATCACACAAAGAACCCTTTTATAACAGACTTGAAAACCAGTTCGTTTTTTCTGCAATTCTTACTGCTCCGCTCCTATTAAGCATGTTTTTGCCCTTGCATTTTTTGCATTTCGGCTGGGTTCAATTTGCCATATGTTTACCTGTATTTATTGTGGGCACTTTGCATTTTGGAAAAAGTGCCTGGGGTTCACTTAAAGGCGGCGTGCCCAATATGGATGTGCTGATTGTTATTGGTTCATCTTCGGCTTTTATTTATAGCTTTATTGGTACCCTGCAGGACTTTGGTATGCAGTACCAGTTCTATGAAACCTCGGCTACCATTATCACACTGGTGTTGCTTGGTAATCTTATAGAAAAACGTTCGGTGATCCAAACCACTTCAGCTGTTAAGGATTTAGTGAAGATACAACTGGTTAATGCTAACCGTGTTACCAATGGCAAAACCGAAGTAATCAGTGCCCGTGAAGTGCGCCCTGGCGACACCCTGATCGTTAACACAGGCGATAAAATCCCTGTCGATGGTGATGTGCTTTCGGGTAATGCCTCGGTCAATGAAGCTATGCTGACAGGCGAAAGTATGCCGGTTGAAAAAGGAAAATATGACAAATTGATTGGTGGGACATTGGTTGAGCATGGATCAATATCTATGATTGCAACCAAAGTAGGTTCAAACACCGTGCTGGCCCAAATCATTGAGTTAATGAAAAAAGCGCAGGCTGCCAAACCACCAGTTCAAAAACTAGGCGATAAGGTGGCAGCTATATTTGTACCGATTGTTATCCTGATTGCAATTATTACCTATGCACTCACTTATTTTGTGGGCCATGCAGGTATGCAGCACGCATTAATGAATGCTATTGCGGTTTTGGTGATCTCGTGCCCTTGCGCCATGGGGCTCGCAACACCTACAGCTGTTATGGTTGGCCTGGGCAGAGCTGCAAAAAATGGCATTCTGATCAAAGGCGGAGATACCATTGAGGCGGCTACCAATGCAAAATATATAGTTTTTGATAAAACAGGCACTTTAACAACCGGTAAGTTCAAAGTCAATCAAATTAAAATTGAAGGTACAGTACCAATAGAAATAGTGCGCGGTGTAATTGTTGCCATTGAAGAGCGTTCGAGTCACCCTATAGCCCGTTCGCTCGTTAGTGAACTCACAGGGCAGCCTCAAACCAAAGTTATCCTGCGCACAGTAAAAGAAGAAAAAGGACTGGGCATGCGCGCCGAAGATGTAGAGGGCAACAGCTATTTTCTGGGTTCATCGAAATCTGCCGATGGCGATAGTTTGTTTAATATATCCCTGTATAAAAACCAAAAGCTGTTTGCACAAATTGAAATCGATGATCAGATCAAGCCGCAAACTGCTGAATTGATTGGTGCACTTAAAAAAATGGGTATTGTGCCAGTGCTATTAAGCGGCGATAAATTAAGCCGATGCCAAAAAGTAGCCAGTGCCATTGGCGTCACCGAAGTACATGCTGAAAAACTACCGGCCGACAAGCTGACTGTAATAGACGTGTACAAAAATAAAGGTACAACTATTATGGTAGGCGATGGCATCAACGATGCCCCTGCCCTTACACAGGCCAATATTGGTGTTTCTATGGGCGATTCCAGTCAGATTGCGATTCAGTCGGCTAAAGTCATCCTGCTCAATACCGATCTTTTTACATTGGTCAAATTTCTCCAGGTCAGTAAACATACGCTTATTACCATCAAACAAAACCTGTTCTGGGCATTTGCCTATAATGTAGTTGCAATCCCGATTGCTGCCCTGGGCTTCCTCAACCCGATGATCGGTGCATTGACCATGGCCTTTTCGGATATTGTTGTCGTTGGTAATTCCTTGCGGTTGAAGGTGAAAAAGTTTCGCTAGTCACTGGTCAATAGTCTATAGTCGTTTTTGAAAATCCAAACGCCTAATGACCAATGCCCAATTCCTAAACTAATTCAAGAAAGATTAAATTCCCGCATGCAGGTAAACAGAATTATCTATTTTTACTGCAACGACTATGGACCATCGACCATGGTCTATGGACTAAAGAAATGATCGAAATTTTCACTGACGGCGCAGCAAGCGGCAACCCGGGACCAGGTGGTTATGGCGTTGTCCTGCGTTCGGGCAAACACTATAAAGAACTATCACAAGGCTACCGTAAAACCACCAACAACCGTATGGAGCTCCTGGCGGTGATTAAGGCATTAGAGGCTTTGAAGGCCCCAAACCAACAGGTTGTTATTTGTTCCGACTCCAAATATGTGATCGATGCTATCGAAAAGCGCTGGGTATACGGCTGGGTGCAAAAAGGTTTTAAGGACAAAAAAAACAAAGACCTTTGGATGCGTTACCTCGAGGTGAGCAAGCTGCACAACATACAATTCAAATGGGTAAAGGGCCATGCCGGTCACCCCGAAAACGAACGTTGCGACGAACTTGCTGTGCAAGCCTACAAACAAAAGGATTTGTTGATCGATACCGTCTTTGAAGCAGGTGCCTGATATTTGCTGAAACGCTGGATAGTTTAAATGTTGCAGGGAAAAACTAACAAACAGTGCAACTTTCCCGATTGTTATCGGAACAAGCTACCTGCCCCCCAACTCCACGATTTCCAAATCACTGATTTTATCGTCAGAAATAGAAAAACGAAGCAGCGTACGCACTTTGTGCCAGCCATGTTTGCCGGCGGCACCGGAATTCAAGTGAAGCAAGTTTAACTTTTTATCGTAAATAACCTTCAGTATATGTGAATGTCCGCAAATGAATAATTTGGGTGGATTGGTATAGATACCGGGTTTTACCTGTGGCGAGTAGTGGTCGGGATAACCACCGATATGCGTCATCCAAACATCAACCCCTTCGCAAAAAAAGCGCTGATGTTCAGGGTGAACGATCCGCACGTCTTTGCCATCGATATTTCCATAAACACCGCGCAGGGGCTTAAATGCAGCAAGTTTATCAGCAAGTTCTAAATTACCGAAATCGCCGGCATGCCAGATTTCGTCGCACTTTTCAAAGTGTTTGAAAACTGCATCGTCGAGGTAGCTGTGGGTATCGGAAATAAGACCTATTTTGGTCATTTGCTATAAGATTTTGGTATTCGATTTTATCAAAATATAGTAAAAAAGTCTTGTAATACTGTACTGTATTGAGCTGAATAAACACCGGGCGTTTCATAAATAACAAACCTGGCTTCTTTCAATTCGATTTTTGATTTCGAAACAACTATTATTTCCCGATGTGCTTCAGAATTTGAATAGGAATAAACAGTTATGGCGGTAGAAATGAAGAGCTTTTGCTTAACAGCTATCGATTTTACAAGTGCAGACGTATTAATTGGTAACACCAGCCACCCTTGCCCCTTTTCACCTAAATGGACAACCAATGCATTGATGAGTTGTTCAAAAAATGTTGTATCAGCATGTTTAGCTACCTGCTTGTTTTTTTGGGGTGATTTCAGTGCATTGATGTAGAAAGGTGGGTTGGAGACGATCAGGTCGTACTTTTTTCCGGTATTTAAAATGAAATATTGTTCGAAGCTTGTAGGATAAATGGCCAACCTGGTTTTGAAAATCGAATTGGCAAAATTTCTGGCGGCAGTTGCCGCAGCACTTTCATCTACCTCAACTGCATCGATCTTTGCTAAAGGAAAACGTTGTGCCAACATGAGGGCAATAACACCCGTGCCTGTTCCGATATCAAGAATATTTACCGGGTTCTCCGCCTTTGCCAAAGCACCTAACAATACGCCGTCGGTATTGATCTTCATCGCACAACCACTTTGATCAACGTCGAATTGTTTGAAGCGGAACATATTAAGGTTCTTTATCTTAAGAAAATATCACACCTCATAAAATTCAATAGGCAAACCATCAGGATCAGCGAAAAAAGTAAAACGCTTTCCGGTGTACTCATCTACCCTGATAGGTTCAACAATTATTCCATTCTTGTAAACTTCCGCTATTGCTTCTTCCAAATTGTTTACTTCGAATGCCAAATGTCGCAGGCCAGTGGCCTCCGGCCGTGATGGACGAGCAGGTGGATCAGGAAAGGAGAATAATTCGATCTGGTAAATCCCATTGACCTGAAGGTCGAGCTTAAATGAGTTTCGTTCCGGGCGAAACACCTCCTGCTTAACAGCAAATCCTAATACCTGGGTATAAAATTGTTTAGATCGTTCATAATCCGAGCATATAATAGCTATATGATGTACCCGGTTGATCTTTAACATTTATTCTCCCAAAATAGCATGCAAAACGTTATCATATACCAGTTTTGCATCAGTTATGTGGCCAAAAGATTCTTCGTCTATCGTCAAATACCCATCACTTACTTCGCCCAACAGGCTAAATTCAACCTCACTTGTAGCCAGCAATTCAATAAAACGTTCCTGATTTTCCGGGGATACGCTTACCACTACCCTGCCCTGCGCTTCGCCGAAGAGGAAGGCGTCTTTACGTACACTGTTATCAGAAACAATATCGAATCCGAATCCATTAGGCATCGCCGATTCGACCAGTGTGATAAATAAACCACCATCGCTTACATCATGTGCCGACTGGATCAACTGGCTTTTGATGAGCTGTTTGATCACCTGGTGCAGGTCGTATTCTTTATCCAGATCGAAATATGGTGCTGGCGATACCGATATCTTATGAAACGAGGCCAGATATTGCGACGAAGCGATATCATTCACTGATTCACCAACGAGGTAAACCAGGTCGCCCGGTTGTTTAAAATCAGAAGTAGTAATGGTTGACAAATCATCTAAAACACCCAGCATACCGATGGTTGGAGTCGGAAATACCGGACCTTCGTCCGATGATTGGTTATAAAAGCTCACGTTACCACCGGTAACCGGCGTTTCGAATTTGGTACAGGCTTCACTCATACCCTTGATAGCACCAACAAATTGCCAATAAACCTCTGGTTTATAAGGGTTGCCAAAATTAAGGCAATTGGTTATCGCTACTGGTTCGCCGCCGGCACAGGTAATATTACGTGCTGCCTCTGCTACGGCTATTGCACAACCTTTTTGTGGATCGGCGTATACGTAACGCGAGTTACAGTCCACCGTTAAGGCAATGGCTTTGTCAGTATCCCGAACATGCACAATGGCGGCATCACTTGGCCTGTTTGTGGTCATTGTTGCAGTGCCTACCATCGAATCATATTGTTTAGTTACCCACCGTTTAGATGCAATATTGGGATGCGACAATAAATGTTCTGCAACAGCTTTCAGATCTACAGGCTCTTTAACATCCTCTATTTTAAATTTTTGATTTTCTTTAAAGTAAGCAGGTTCGCTGTATTCACGTGTATAAACCGGGGCGCCGCCACCTAATACCAGATCATCGGCCGGTACATCGGCCACTAATTCGCCATGCATATAATATTCCAGGCGTTTGGTATCAGTAACTTCGCCAATGATGGCACAATTGAGGTCCCATTTATCAAATACCGCTTCAACGTCTTTTTCTCTCCCTTTATATACTACAATCAGCATCCGCTCCTGTGATTCAGAAAGCAGGATCTCAAAGGGTTTCATATTTTCCTGGCGGGTTGGTACTTTATCCAGGTTGATGCGCATACCATGCTCGCCCTTGGCCGACATTTCGGAATTAGAACAAATAATACCCGCGGCTCCCATGTCCTGCATACCCACCACAGCGCCGGTCTTTATTACTTCCAACGTTGCCTCCAGCAAAAGTTTTTCCTGGAATGGGTCACCAACCTGCACTGCAGGCAAGTCGTTAACTGAATCCTCAGTAATATCCTTTGAAGCAAAAGCAGCGCCGTGGATACCGTCTTTACCTGTCGCAGATCCCACAATATAAACAGGGTTACCAACACCATAAGATGTTGCTGAAACTGTTTCACCAGCTTTAACTATACCTGCCGACATCGCATTTACCAGCGGGTTTACATTATAACACTCATCGAAAAACAATTCACCACCAACGGTTGGTATTCCAAAGGCATTACCATAATCGCCTATCCCTTTCACCACGCCTTTGATCAGCCATTTGGTACGATCGAGGCTTAAATCGCCAAAACGAAGTGAGTTTAGTTGCGCAATCGGCCTTGCTCCCATGGTAAAAATATCGCGGTTTATACCACCAACACCGGTAGCGGCACCCTGATAAGGCTCGAGGGCCGAAGGGTGGTTATGCGATTCGATCTTGAAAGCACAACCGATACCGTCGCCCAGGTCTACCAATCCGGCGTTTTCCTCCCCAGCTTTAGCCAGCATACGCGGACCATCTTTAGGCAGCGTCTTCAACCAGGTGATTGAATTCTTATACGAACAATGTTCGCTCCACATCACCGAAAAAATAGATAATTCAGTAAAATTGGGCACGCGGCCTAAAATTTCTTTAATTCGTTCAAATTCTTCGGGTAGTAAACCTAAATCTTTGGCTGTTTGTGTGGTGGTTAATTCCAGGGTCTCCAAGGCAATTATTGTTTGTTGAAAGGAAGCACAAAAGTAGGAAAAAGAGGTGAAACGTGAAAGGGAAAAGGTGAAAGGGAAAAGTTGAAAAGGAAAAGTCTAACGCCTAAAAGTGAAGGAATGACAGGTAACAGGTACTAAACGCAAAAAAGCGGTGGGTTTTAGCCACCGCCGGTTGAAAGGTTTAGTTGTTTGGACCGAATTAAACAATTAATTATCGTCTGCGGGTAGTTGAAAGCTGAAAGGCATCGAGTAGCTAACCCGTACCGGGCGACCATTTTGAATACCCGGTTTCCATGGTGGTACAAGTTTTAGTACGCGAACAGCCTCATCCTCCAATCCATAGCCCGGGCTTCGCAGTACGTTAATATTTGATAGATGACCGTCTTTTTCTACCACAAAGCTTACATATACCTTTCCTTGTATATGTGCATCAGCAGCCTGAGCGGGGTAATGAAGATTTTTTTGCAGGAATTTTGCCCAGGTTGATTCACCACCCGGAAATTGGGGCATAATTTCTACCACTGTTAATGGAACAAGGTCGTTATTTTCGGTAGGATCTTTTACAGATGGACCGGTAGGTGGTTCAACCGGCGCATCAGTGGTTGTACCATGCACTGTAGTCTGTGCAATTACGGCATCCTTGATCTCGTCAGTGTTGGGCGGGTTTTTTGCACTGTCGTCCCGGGCAGCTACCAGGGGCGGATATTTTATACTGTTTACTTTAGGTGGATCTGCCTTCGGTGGTTTCGGGGGGATAGCTGGCTTTGCTTTCGGTATACCCGGATCAATCAACACCGGGACAGAGTGATCCGCAATTATTTCAGGTTGATGTGTTAAAAACAGACTAAACCCAAATAATAAACCAACAAATCCAACAGTGGTAAACCCCAGTGCCTTAAACAAGTTTTGTGCATAATGTTTTCTGAGGTCGTAAGCGCCGTAAAGCTTGTTACGGTCGTCGAATACAAGCTCGAGCCACTCGGACTTGCATAGATCTAATTTCGTGATAGGCATTGTTTTGAAATTTAATTTTATCTGATAACGGTTTAACAACATTTAATATTGTTAAATCTCAGAATAAAATTCTTTCAAATAGCTATTTCACAGTAATATATTTGGCGAAAGGTGATTTTCACCAATTTTTGGTAACGATTTTTTTTGATTGATCAGGTGAACCCTTAATTTTTGAGTGGTGATCAAGCTGCATATACAGTTTTAAACGTGTTCCAATATCCTGGCAATAAGTACCTGTTTGATCCAGGTAACCTTCAAGTTCTTTTTTATCTAATTTAATTTTAGCATTTTCAAGCGCCACATCTTTCCCAACCACCGGCACAAACATACCGTAGCGATCTCTTTCGTAAGGTGTAAACACAAAATCGGTTATCCAATAACGGTATTTATTGTTCCTGCATTCTATCGACAGCTCAAAGGTGATTCTGCCACTTTCATGTTTTGCAAATGCCAATGCGCTATAGGTTTCAAAATAAGCGCGCACTTTGATACTGGAATCATTTGCGGATTTCTCTTTTTTATTTGCAAAGCTACTGGTAACAAATCCTAATGCCAGTTTGCCCAAACTGTCAGCCGCTAAACCCGGGCGATCAACTACCTGGTAATAGATATATCGGTTATTTTCATCCAGGCCCAGTAAACTTTTTTGCGCAAAAGCAGATTGAAAACCCAACAGCAGAACAGCTAACAAAATATTTTTTTTCATGTTATAAATATAAAGCCGCTCCCGGATATTCGGGAGCGGCCTATAGAAATATAATTTAACCTATAAAATTTAGAAGGCGTAAACCGCAGCGATCAGGAACTGAGTCGCACTGTTGGTTGATGCACCATTACTGTCAACAAAAGATGTTGGGAAAGCAGCGCTCTTGGTATCCAAACGAATTTCAGGTATCAGTGTGATAGCACCTGCTTTGATGTTTGAGGTAAAAGTAAATGCAGTTACGTTGCCGCCACCATTTTTGTATGTAAAATATTCACCTCTTAAGCCAAATGTAACCACTTTCGATACAGCTACTTGTGGATATAAAGCGATACCACTGAAACCACCACCGTTATTAGGAGCAGAAAAATCTGCGGCATTCAAACCTAATTTGAAAGCGTCAGTGATTTGATATGCAGTAGTTAAATCAAACTCAGTACCTGAATAAGGGCCAGTAGCCAGGTTCAGATATGCGGTCCAGCCTTTTGCAGGATTCAAAAACAATTGTGCTCCAAAAGTTGAAACGTCGCCCGAAGTTGTAGCTGCGCCATGAGTTACAAAAGAAGTGTAGGTATTCCAATAGTTGTTGAACACACCAGCCATCAGGCTAACCTTATCCGAAAATGCATAAGTTGCTTTGAAGCCTGCATTCTGGAATGGACCATTAGTGAACAAGTAAGACGTAGAATAGTTGAAGTTTGCCGCTGGTGAAATCACTTCATATCCAATAAAAGTTGACATATAACCAGCGCTCAAGTTAAATTTATCGGTAACATCGTAAGAAACGTAAAGATTCTGGATGTGGTAACCTGAAGTTGGGATCGACTGATCGCTGCGGGGACCGAATGAAAGTTCACCTACGAACGCAGCTTTACCTACTTTTTTCTTAATGCCAAGGTCTACAAAACCAATTGAAACTGAGTTTTGTTCGTTACCAAAACTTGTTGGAATGTTAGCCTTACCTGAAAAATCGTCTTTCCAATAAGTATCTACTGATCCGAAAAGGATTAAAGGTGGATCTTTGGGATCATCGCTGGTTCCTACCTTTCCGGTATCTACAGGCATCGAACCTGCTTTGGCCGACATAATGGCAACAATAAATAATGATAAAAGTAAAAATATCTTTTTCATGTTTAATTTGGGGTTAAAAGTTTGATTGATTTGATTATTTATTATTTGATTGATTACTAGTATTTTAAGCTATACTAACAGCTATATTTTTTTTTAAAAACATCCCTGATGGCCGCCAAATTTAAATATTTCAGCCTTTTAGTTAAAAAGAATTAAGCAGGGAAGCAAGTATCAATCATGTGCGGCTGGAAACGGTAAGAAACATTTACAGCTTACCAGCCGCACAAGATCAATAGGAGTAATATTATTTAAGCTTTAACGGGTTTAGCTTCTTTATCAAATAAACCGCTAAGGCTTACTTCGCCATCTTCCAGGTCATAAGCAGCAGCACCGTGATCGAATACATCCAAACCACCCGGGCCAAGCTCGCCTTGTGCTTCTACACGCAGTTTCCAAGGATGAGGAATAAGCATTATCGTTTTCATCATGATCCAGGTAACAACGAACACTGATATAGCAATGGTAAAGGTACCAATAGCCTGAGCTTTCAATACGCTGGCATCACCACCGTAGAAAAGTCCTTTTACTACTGCACCTGCCGAGTTATCAGCACCGTAAGGACCTGTAGCACCAAACTGACCAGTTGCGAACAAACCTAGTGAAAGCGTACCCCAGATACCGGCAAGACCGTGAACAGGAACTGCACCAATTGGATCATCAATACGCAGGTATTCAAGTAATTTAACACCACCGAATACTACGAAACCGGCAACACCACCTAACAGGGTAGCGCCAAGCGGGCTAACCCAGTAGCAAGGGCAAGTGATAGCTACAAGTCCTGCAAGGAAACCGTTGATAGTAAAGCCAAGGTCGAATTTACCTTTTGTAGATCCCCACCACAGCGCGGCTACCATTGCGGTAAAACCGCCACCGCAGGCTGCCAGTGTAGTGTTAGTTGCAACACGGCCGATACCGATAGCATCCATTGCTGAAAGCGTACTACCTGGGTTAAAACCATACCAGCCGAACCATAAGATAAATCCACCTACAGCGGCCATTGGTAAGTTGTGTCCCGGTGGCATGCCGCCGCCATCACGTGCAAATACGCGACCAAGGCGTGGTCCTAACACGATAGCACCTGCCAACGACGCAATACCACCAATAGTGTGTACAACAGTTGAGCCTGCAAAATCGCGGAAACCTTGTCCTAATGATTCGAAGAAATTACCTTTTGAACCCATCAAAGCTAACCAGCCGTCTGGACCCCAGGCCCAGTGACCAATAATTGGGTAAATAAAACCAGTAATACCAATACTATAAAGAATATCGCCACGGAAACCGGTACGACCGATCATAGCACCTGAAACTACAGTTGAACAAGTATCAGCAAATGCATACTGAAATATCCAGTGTGCAATTACAGGAACACCTGTAGCAAGATAAGTGTCAGGGGTATTTTGTAAGAAAAACCAATGGTAACCAATAAATCCATTACCATAGCTGAACATAAATGCATAACCACAGGCATAAAACAAGATACCGCAAAGACAGGTGTCGAAAATACACTCCATCAAAACGTTAACTGTTTCGCGCTTGCGGGCAAAACCAACTTCCAGCATTACGAAACCCGCTTGCATCGCAAATACCAGGAACGCTGCCACCAGGGTCCAAACAGTATTAATTGAATCCATTGTGGCTTTGGTAGAAGCAATCATAGATTTTTCAAGGGCTGAGGTGTCTTTTGCGGCAGTTGCAGCATGAACGGCTGATGGAAGCAAGCCGGGAATGGTCAGCATTGCAATTAGAACCAGCATAAGCCCGATCATTTTTCCCGTCAAAATGGTCGCTCCAAGCGCCCACTTTTCACGCGTCAGTCGTCGAAAGGAACTGAACAAGTCATTTTTGGCAAGATTTACTTTCATTTTTGTTGAATTTAGTTTGATTGATTAGTTTAATTTAGTTTGATTGATAGGAACTTTTAATTTTTATCTATAAAATACTATTTATTCGTTGTTTTTACTATATTTTATTTAATATTTTGATTGTTTCGGTATCTAACAATGCAATTTTATTAATTTTTTGCTGAATTTATGAATGTTTTGATAAAAAAACAAAATATTTATGTGAAATATTGCACATTTTATGCAACAATTATGAATTTCATAAAATTATAATAAATATCAACGCGGATTTTGCATTATTTTTAATCAAAAAATAACACAAAGTTTTTTTTGACCTGAATAATCTAAAATAAATAGTCGATAAGTTTAAAATATTGTAAGTTTTACACTAATGATCTTTAATTATGGAACATTTCGACCTAATCACAGCTCATTTACAGCATTTTTCATCGTAATAATTAGCATTTGTGGCTTTTTTTTATAAAAATTAGCAGATACGACGACAAATTCCTCAAGAAATCTTCTTTTTGATCAAATATTTAGATTGTTTTATTAAGGATAGTTTTACATTTGAAATAAATCACTACAAACTATTAAAATGTCAAATTTCCGCTTCCAGGCACTGCAATCCGTTCTCAATCGTTCGATCCCCGAGGTTAAACACCCTTCCAACAAGATTTCAGATTATTTCAATATCAACGTATTTGATAAGACGAAGATGAAGGAATACCTTTCGAAGGAGGCATATCTGGTTCTTGCCAGTTCGATTGAGAAAAGCGAACCCATCCCCCGCGATATGGCTGAGCAGGTTGCATCCGCTATGAAAGCATGGGCCATTAGTAAAGGCGGCACACATTATACGCACTGGTTCCAACCGCTTACCGGCACAACGGCCGAAAAGCACGATGCTTTTTTTGAACCAACAGCCGACGGTAAGGCAATCGAGTCATTTTCAGGCGACGCATTGGCTCAACAGGAACCGGATGCATCAAGCTTTCCGAGCGGCGGTTTACGTAATACGTTCGAAGCTAGGGGTTATACTGCCTGGGACCCCTCCTCCCCGGCTTTTATTATGGGACGAACTTTGTGTATACCAACCGTCTTTGTTTCTTATACAGGTGAAGCGCTGGATTATAAAGTACCTTTATTAAAGGCATTAATCGCCCTAGATAAAGCTGCGGTTGATGTTTGCCATTATTTTGACAAAAGCATCGAGCGGGTGAATGCCTCGCTTGGTATCGAGCAGGAATATTTTTTGGTTGATATCGCCTTGTTTAATGCGCGTCCCGACCTTTATTTAACGGGTCGTACCTTATTCGGACATATGTCTGCTAAAAACCAGCAGCTTGAAGATCATTATTTCGGCTCGATCCCCGAACGGGTATATGCCTATATGCAGGATCTGGAGATTGAAGCGCTGCAATTAGGTATCCCGCTTAAAACCCGTCATAACGAGGTTGCACCTTCGCAATTTGAGTGCGCCCCGGTATTTGAAGAGATCAATCTCGCGATAGATCACAATCAATTACTAATGGACCTCATGGATCGCGTGGCAATTCGACACAATTTCAAAGTGCTATTGCACGAAAAACCTTATGCAGGCATCAATGGTTCGGGCAAACACAATAACTGGTCTATGATCACCAATACCGGTCGTAACTTACTCTCGCCCGGAAAAACACCGAAGAATAACCTGATGTTCCTCACGTTTTTCGTTAATACAATCAAAGCCGTTCATGATCATGCCGATCTGCTTAGAGCATCAATTGCTTCTGTCAATAACGATCACCGACTGGGCGCTAACGAGGCCCCTCCTGCTATCATTTCTATTTTCCTGGGTAGTCAGCTGAGCGATGTGTTAGATGAAATTGAAACTTCCCGAATCAGCAAAAAAATAAAAGACGATGCACTTTTATGGCAGGGGATTCCTAAAATTCCGCAAATACTAAAAGATAATACCGACCGTAACCGAACCTCGCCTTTTGCTTTTACTGGTAACAAGTTTGAATTACGAGCAGTGGGCTCATCGGCAAACTCGGCTTACCCTATGACTATTTTAAACCTGATCATGGCCGAACAGTTAAAGAAATTCAAATTCGATGTTGACCGTTTACTGCGTAAAGGCGAGAAGAAAGACGTGGCACTATTAATGGTGATCAAAAAGTATATCCGCGAATCGAAGTCGATCCGCTTTGAAGGAAATGGCTACAGTCCCGAATGGGAAAAAGAAGCGGAAGCCCGGGGACTGTCTAATTTCAAAACTACGCCTAAAGCCCTGGATGCGCTCCTGTCAGAAAAATCAGCCATTTTGTTTGAGGATTCCAGCGTATTCAGTGTGCGTGAAGCCCATGCCAGGCATGAAGTACTATTGGAGAGTTTTTATAAAAAACTGCAGATCGAAGCTCGTGTCATTGGCGAATTAGTAACTAATGTAATTATCCCTACCGCGATCAATTATCAAAGTAAACTGGTAGAAAACGTGAGGGGATTGAAAGATATCGGTCTTGACAGTTCAACCTACGCGGCCCAATTGGATATCATTAATAAAATTGCTGAACATGTTAATTTTATCAAATCAAATGTAGGTTACATGGTAGCGGAGCGTAAACAAGCCAATTCTATTGAAGATATCCGCGAAAAAGCTATTGCCTATGATGAAAAGGTAAAAGCATTTTTTGCACCAATCCGATATCATGTTGATAAACTGGAACAATTGATAGATGATTCGCTATGGCCTTTACCCAAATTCAGGGAATTGTTGTTTATTAAATAAAGGTGCAAAACCTCCCGGTTTTAGGTATTGCCTAAAACGGAAGGGGCCTCTTTTGGTATTTTAGTTGAGGCTTCAAATTCTTCCCGCTCTTCTTTTTCAAGTTCGGTCATATACTGTACTTTAAGATGATCGTAGAAAGAGTGCTTATCCACTATCAGCGCTGCAACACTGGCAACCATTGCTGCCAAAATAAGGTGAAAAATAACATTATGTTCGTTGGTCATTTCCAACACCAAAATAGCTGATGTAAATGGCGAACGTGTAACGCCAGTTAAAAAACCTACCATCCCAGCCAATATTAAAAGATTTGTATTGGTTTCAGAAAATTGAAACCAGGACGAAACCCAGGAGCCAACCCCCGCACCAGCTCCCAAAGCTGGTGCAAAAATACCACCCGAAGCACCCGTGGTAAATGATATTACCGGGCCTACCATTCTAAGAAAAGGTGTTTGCCACCCTGAATATTTATCCTGTGTAAACAATACTCTTTCCATTACATCCTTACCAGAACCGAGTGTGTCTATATTAAAAAAATAAGCAAGAGTGGCGATTAACAGTGCACAGCCCAGTACATAAAGCAAATGATGGTATTTTCCTTTAAAACTCCGTTTCCATTTAAATAACAATAAAATCGTTTTAGACATGATACCACCAAACAATCCGGTAAGAATGGCGACTAATATAACTGCGAAAAAAATATAGCCCGAAAGACTTCCGATTTTAGGATACCCTAAATATAAATAAGGCCCCAAAATACCCTGGGCTGTTAATCCTGCAATTATTACTGATGAAAATATCGCCGTCTTATAATAACTGAAATGGGTTTTGGTTAGTTCTTCGATGGCGAATACAATGCCGCCAAGCGGGGTATTAAACGCGGCAGCCAGTCCGGCTGCTGCCCCGGTGATAATCATGTTCCTTTTTGCTACTTTCGGCCACCATTCTGGCAATAGCTGGTTAACTTTTCTAAATACCGATGCCGCTATTTGGATAGTTGGCCCTTCGCGACCGATAGCTCCCCCTCCCATAGCCATTACCAAGCTCGAAACTACTTTTACAACAATCACTTTAATACTTAAAAGTTTATCCAGCTTTTTTTCTGAACGCGGGCTGCTAATTTCAATGGCTGCAGCAACTTGTGGTATTCCACTTCCCCGCGAATAGGGTGCAAATCGCTTAACCAGCCACCAGGCTAATAAAAAGCAAACCGGCGTTAACACAAATAGAAGCCATGCGTGCCAGTGAACAACTTTTGATGTTACCAATTCGGCTAAAACAAACAAACGGGCATATGCTACAGCAACTAATCCGGTGATAACTGACGCTATCCAAAATGGAATAGCCTGAAGCACTTGCTTTTTCCAGCGATCATTGTTTATCCGGTCATAGGTATGCTTTAAATAATGGCGTAATTTTGAAAGAAGTAACAACATAGGTAGTAGATAAGCTCAGCAAAAATAACGTATTTCATGCTTTAAAAACTTACTAACCTGTATATTTGCCCATGATTTCTTCGCAAAGATATGACCAGCGGGGCGTTTCGGCCTCGAAGGACGACGTACATAATGCCATCAAAAATATTGATAAGGGTATTTTTCCAAAAGCTTTTTGTAAAATTATACCCGATATTCTGAATAACGATCCTGCCTATTGCAATATCATGCATGCTGATGGTGCAGGTACCAAGTCATCATTAGCTTACAGTTACTGGAAAGAAACGGGCGACCTGTCGGTTTGGCGAGGAATTGCCCAGGATGCCATTATTATGAATATTGACGACCTGCTTTGCGTAGGCGCAATCGATAATATTCTGCTATCTTCAACTATCGGTCGAAATAAAAATTTGATTCCGGGAGATGTGATCGCTGCGATCATCAATGGCACTGAAGAGATATTGTCCGAACTTAGGCAAGCAGGCATCGGTATTTATTCTACTGGTGGCGAAACTGCCGACGTTGGCGACCTGGTACGCACTATAATCGTCGACTCGACTGTTACCTGCCGAATGAAACGCAATGAGGTGATCTCAAACGACCGTATCCAACCTGGTGATGTTATCGTAGGCCTTTCATCTTCTGGACAGGCTAGTTATGAAAACGAATACAATGGCGGCATGGGGTCCAATGGCCTTACCTCGGCCAGGCACGATGTTTTTAATAAAGAGATAGCAGAAAAATATCCTGAGAGCTATGACCATGCCGTGCCGGAAAGCCTGGTGTTTTCAGGAAGCAAAAAGCTTACTGACCAGGTATCAATTAGCGATAACGAGTCTGTTACAGCTGGTAAATTAGTATTGTCGCCCACCCGCACCTACGCCCCCATCATTAAAAAGATTCTGGAAAAGTACCGAAGCCAAATACACGGCATGGTACATTGTAGTGGTGGTGCGCAAACTAAAGTACTGCACTATATTGATCAGTTGCATATTATTAAAGACAACTTGTTCCCAACACCTCCATTGTTTAAATTGATACAGGAAGAATCCAAAACCGACTGGCAGGAAATGTACAAAGTATTTAATATGGGTCACAGGATGGAACTGTATGTACCAGAGGCCATTGCCGCCGAAATAATCACAATCTCTAAAAGTTTTAACGTAGATGCACAAATTATAGGGCGTGTTGAGGCTGCTGAACAAAAACAGGTTACCATAAAATCACCTTACGGTACCTTTATATATCATTAAAGCTAAAAAAATGGAACAAAAAAACCTCCCGAAAATTCGGGAGGTTTTTTTTGTCAGTCAACTTTCTTCAATTAATTGAAAATATAACGAATACCAAATTGTGCCTGGAAACGTGACAATTGGCTTGAATCATTGATGAATGATGAAGTAACAGGGGTTAAAGTTGCTTTATTCAAATAAGGGAATGAATAAGTTGCCTGACCCGTGATTGCATCTAAACCTTTGTAGCTTAAAATGCTTACGCCACCACTGTTTGATCCCGTAAATGTATTTTGATACAATCCCCAATTTTTATTTAAAAGGTTGCCTACATTGATAATATCAAATGAAAGTTCGATCGTGTTTTTAGTTTTTCCAACTACCACATAAAAATCCTGTAACGCTTTGAAGTCAAAACGTTTAAAGTAAGGCAAAATAACACCATTACGTTCTGCAAACTGTCCTCTGTGGCTATTCAGGTATTTATCCTGAGAAATAAAAGAATTTAATTGCTGCCAGATTTGATCAGCCGTACGCGGATCGGTAGCAAAGTCTTTTACCAATTCAATATCACCGGCGTTCTTAGGAATATACATCAGGTCGTTGGTAGCACCGTCACCATTTGGATCGCCGCTTGTAAGATAAGAAACAGAACCATTGTTAGCCATTTCAAATACCAGACCTAACGATGTTGATGCATGCTGCAGATAATCCTTTTTATACATAAAAGAGGCAATTATCCTGTTTGGCTCGATGAATGAGCTATTAGAAAGGTTATCAGCATTTGGATTACCGGCAACGTAACGGCTGCTCCAGATGGTGCTAGCGGTAGAGCCGCCATCATTCACATCCTTCGATCCCATATGCGTATAGGCTACGTTAGCATAAAAACCACCATTAAAGCTTTTTTGAAGCTGACCAGTTACAAAATACGAATATCCATTACTGGTATTATTCATATAATACAATCCGGTGATTGCTGGATTAGCGGTAGTAGCTGTTGCAGCAGAAGGCGTGGTGTTTTTAGACGTATATCTGATCTGCCCTTCTACACCAGGCAAAGTTGCATAACCATCAGAAAGCACCAGGTTTTCATGATAAATAGCATTAATATCTTTAGTATAAGATCCTTCTAAAGTACCAATAAAACCCCACGGTAATTTTTGGTCAACTGCAAGGTTTGTTCTCCAGATTTTTGGATATTTCAAATTAGGGTTAGCAATATCAAGCTCATACGACTTGTTTGGAGCACCCTGACCAGCTGCCGGGTGATTAGCGTTGATATCGGGATTAAATATTAATTGCTGGTTTTGAGCAGGAGTATTTGCTGCTGCACCCTTTACTATCGTATAGGAACCAAACAGTACACCGTTGTTTGACGCTTGGTTTGATATCCATACAAATGGCACCGTACCTGTAAAGAATCCGGTCCCACCACGCACCTGGGTGCTTTGGTCGCCATATACATCCCAGTTAAAGCCAACGCGAGGCGAAATCTGTATTCTGTTCTTAGGTAATACTGAAGGATCTACCTGTATGCCTTGCTGGAAAGTAAGCGGCGGCACATTTGGATTTTGCTGTAATGTAGTTGGGAATACATCATAATCAAAGCGCAATCCATAGGTTAACCTGAAGTTATCGTTAACCCTATATTTGTCCTGACCATACACACTATATATACCTGCTTTAATTTTCGCGAACGGAAACGATCCATCAGACAAAGCAGAGAAGCGGGAAGTATACGCCGCAGCTGGCAATCCGTTTATAAAATCCGTATAAGAGTTATAGGTATAAAGGCCATTATAATCAGGCGCAAAACCGTTGGTGTAGCTTTGAATCTGATCGTTGGTACCTAATGTAATCTCGTGTTTACCTGAATAAATGGTAAAATCATCGGAAAACTGCAAAATATTGGTTGATAACAAGTTCTGGGCAGTATAAAGCTCATAACCAAAGCTAGTTTCAACACTGGTTGCTTTGGTAATAACCGTGCCGTCAACCGCAGATACACCATTACCTATATCAACAAAAGGCAAGGTTGCACCCGATCCAAGTGATGAACGGAAATCGCGCAGGGCAGAATAGCCTAATGTGGCTTTATTTGACATTGAACTGCTGATACGGCTGTCCAACTCTATGATACCAATATTAAAGTTGTTGTTGATACGATACCCTGACCCATAAAATGGCATAGCATTCAACCCTGCATCGCGCACGGTACCATAGCCAATGCCGTTATTGGTGATTCCTGAGTTGCTTGGCGGGTGATCTCCGTATGATTTTAAATAGAAGTATTTGGCACTTAGCGTATTGTGACTATCGATATTCCAGTCGAGTTTGGTTGTAATTTTATCACTGTGCGTATCAAAATTATACCCCTGGTATGGTCCTGCAGTATAACCATATTTCGATTTCAAAAACGAAGACAATGAGTCGAGTACAGAGGCTTTGGCTTGTGATGCCGAGCCGGCAGCACCCGAACCTGCTGCAACGTAAGTTGTAGCAGGCTGACTGATCCGTTCTTCTTCACCCGAAACAAACAGGAACAGTTTATTTTTGATGATCGGGCCGCCGAAGCTGGCACCAGTTTGTCTATAGGTAAATGGCGTCTTCGCAACAGCAATACTGCCTGCATTGTAACCCGTTAGACTGGTTCCGCGGATATAATCGTAAATAGTAGCTTTAAAAGTATTGGTACCGGATTTAACTACCGTATTGATACCAGTGCCTGTAAAATTTCCCTGGCGAACATCATAAGGTGCAATATCAACCTGAATCTGATCGATAGCGTCTAATGAGATAGGCTGAGAGTTAGTTTGACCACCCAGTGTGCTTGCCAAACCAAATGAGTTGTTGAACAAAGCACCGTCGACGGTAAGATTGTTGAACAGACTGCTTCTACCGCCAAAACTTAAACCGTTTGCTGATGGCGTAAGTTTGGTAAAGTCACTAAGTGAACGGTTGATGGTAGGTAAACCGGTAATCTGGGCATTGTTGATCGTTTCTCGTG
This sequence comes from uncultured Mucilaginibacter sp., assembly GCA_903866915.1. GTDB lineage: Bacteria > Bacteroidota > Bacteroidia > Sphingobacteriales > Sphingobacteriaceae > Mucilaginibacter. The sequence continues at coordinate 42,781 of CAIPPO010000040.1, forward strand.
CACCTGTGCGCGAAGAATTGATCACTTTACCCTGTGTAGCCGTTATAGTAACTTCTTTAAGGGCAGTTGCGTTTTCTTCGATTTTTGCATCAATACGCTGATCCTGACCGATGTTAAGGGTTATCCCTTCCTGAACAAAGTCTCTGAAACCAACGAACGAAATTTTAATTGTGTAAGGGCCGCCAACTCTTAAGTTAGGTACGTTGTAACGCCCATCGGGACGACTAGCGGTGGTGTAAATTGTACCGGTAGGTACGTGGGTAACAACAATAGTTGCTCCCGGAATCGTTTCTTTACCGTCGGTCACGGTTCCGTTGATGGAGGCTGTGGTTACCCCCTGGGCAAATGCGTTCTTTGTTGTTAAGAACGAAACACCCGTCAAAAGCAGAAATAAAAGTAAATACTTCCTCATGTTGAATGGTTTTAAGTTAAATATTTGAATGAACTGACTGGCAGCAAAGATAAATAGACTCCGTTTTAGTGTTGTTAAGTTCGTGTTAACGTTATTGTTATTTTTTTCAACACTTAATACTTAAAATACACAGAATTGTAATATTACACCGTTCTTTTTGTAACATTAGTAATAGAATACCTTTAAATAACATATACTTTACATAAAATTTATTTCATATTATTATCAAATACATTAGTAAGGCAATACACTTAGTCATTTTAGCAATTCGCCCCTTTTACTTAGCTTTGGCATCGAATTCAGGAAAATCATTTTAAAAAAACTATGGACTTTGATTTAATTGTTATAGGCTCCGGCCCGGGTGGTTACGTGGCTGCAATTCGTGCTTCCCAGCTTGGCCTTAAAACTGCGATTGTTGAGAAAGAATCGTTGGGTGGTATTTGTCTTAACTGGGGCTGTATACCAACCAAGGCATTGCTTAAAAGCGCGCAGGTATTTGAATATATAAACCACGCAGCCGATTATGGTCTGAAGGTATCGGGCGGTGAGGTAGATTTTGATTCGGTAATCAAAAGAAGCCGCGGGGTAGCTGATGGCATGAGCAAAGGTGTTGCCTTTTTGATGAAGAAAAATAAGATCGAAGTATTGATGGGTTCCGGCAAGCTTAAATCAAAAGGCACAGTAACAGTGACCAGTGCTGATGGAGCTGCCAAAGATTATACCGCCAAACATATTATCCTGGCAACAGGTGGTCGTTCACGCGAAATGCCCAATATCAAACAAGATGGTGTAAAAGTTATCGGTTATCGTCAGGCGATGGTATTGCCTAAGCAACCTAAATCGCTAATTGTTGTTGGCTCAGGAGCAATCGGTATCGAATTTGCTTATTTTTATAATGCTTTAGGTACGAAGGTTACTGTAGTAGAATTCCTGGATAATATTGTTCCGCTGGAAGACGAAGAAGTATCAAAAACGTTGCTTCGCAGCCTGAAAAAACAGGGATTGAATATACTCACCAGCTCTACTGTTGAAAGCGTAGACAGCAGTGGTGAATTAAATAAAGTAAAAATTAAAACGCCAACTGGCTATGTTGAATTGGAAGCCGAGATCGTTTTATCTGCAGTAGGAATTACTACAAATCTTGAAGGGTTAGGCCTTGAAGAAAATGGCGTTAAAACTGATAAAGGCAAAGTTTTGGTTGACGATTTTTACAAAACAAATTTGGAAGGTGTATATGCCATCGGCGATATCGTAAAAGGACAGGCGCTGGCGCATGTAGCTTCGGCTGAAGGTATTATATGTGTAGAAAATATCGCTGGTCATCACCCAGAGCCACTGAACTATAATAACATCCCGGGTTGTACCTATTGCAGCCCAGAAGTAGCTTCCGTAGGCTATACCGAAAAGGCAGCCAAAGAAGCTGGCTATGAACTTAAAATAGGCAAATTCCCGTACTCTGCATCTGGCAAGGCTGCAGCAGCCGGAGCAAAAGATGGTTTCGTTAAACTCATATTTGATGCTAAATACGGCGAATTGCTGGGCGCACACATGGTTGGCTATAACGTTACCGAAATGATTGCTGAGATTGTAGTTGCTCGTAAGCTGGAAACCACCGGCTTCGAGATCATCAAATCAGTACATCCGCACCCTACCATGAGCGAAGCGATCATGGAAGCAGCTGCGGAGGCGTACGGAGAATGCATACATCTTTAATAGTCGATAGTCAATAGATAATCCCCAAGCATGGGCTATCGACTATTGACTATCACCCACCAACGAATATGAACTTATACACCATCGATACCGGCTTATTTAAACTTGATGGTGGGGCTATGTTTGGTGTTGTGCCCAAAACCATCTGGAACAAAACTAATCCGGCCGATGAAAACAATCTATGCACGTGGGCTATGCGTTGCCTGCTGGTGGAAGATGGCGACCGGCTAATATTGATCGATACCGGTATTGGGAATAAACAGGACCCTAGATTTTTTAGCCATTACTATTTGCATGGTGATGCTACGCTGGATTTGTCGCTGGCAAAACATGGATTCAACCGGGAGGATATCACTGATGTATTCCTGACCCATCTGCATTTTGATCATGTGGGTGGTGCTGTTGAACGCAAAGGTGAGGCGCTTGTACCTGCTTTTAAAAATGCGACCTATTGGAGTAACGAAAAGCATTGGCACTGGGCCACCAACCCCAACGACCGCGAAAAAGCTTCCTTTCTGAAAGAGAATATTTTACCAATAAAGGAAAGCGGCCAGCTTAAATTTATAGATGCCACCGGCGAAACGGCATTCAGTGCCGATTTTAAGCTTCGTCTGGTCTCGGGCCATACCGAGTCGATGATGTTGCCATTAATTACTTATAAAGGCAGACAACTATTATACATGGCCGATTTGACCCCGTCCGTCGGGCACCTTCCTATCCCCTATGTAATGGCTTATGACATGTTCCCGCTAACCACATTAGGCGAAAAAAAGACCATCTTAGGTGAGGCTGTTGAACAGGATATGGTGCTTTATTTTGAACACGACCCGGTCAATGAATGTTGCACGCTGCAATTGACCGAAAAAGGCATCAGAGTAAAAGATACATTTAAACTCTCAGAACTTTGACAATGTTTAGGGTGTAATACCAATTGCCTAACTGGCAATTTTAATAATATTAGTGTAAATATTGAAATGATTGCGTTTTTTTAGCAACATTTTTATAGCTTTGCACGTTCCGTTCCTAAGTAGAAGAACCGAGGTAAATAAAATAAATGAGACAACTCAAAATAACCCAATCCATTACCAATCGTGAGTCGCAATCCCTCGACAAATACCTGCACGAAATTGGTAAGGTTGACCTGATAACAGCCGAAGAAGAAGTAATTTTAGCGCAAAAAATACGTGAGGGAGATCAGGCAGCACTGGAGCGGTTAACAAAAACCAATCTTCGTTTTGTTGTATCGGTAGCAAAACAATATCAAAACCAGGGCTTAACTCTTGGCGACCTGATCAATGAAGGAAATCTTGGCCTGATCAAAGCTGCAAAACGCTTTGACGAAACTAAAGGTTTCAAATTCATCTCTTATGCAGTTTGGTGGATTCGTCAATCGATCCTGCAAGCTATTGCTGAGCAATCTCGTATCGTTCGCCTCCCTTTAAACCAGGTAGGTTCATTAAGCAAGATCAGCAAAGCTTTTTCCAAACTGGAGCAGGAATACGAACGCGAGCCATCACCCGAAGAACTGGCAGATATGCTGGAGACCACGGTTGATAAAATTTCTGACACGCTGAGTAATTCTGGTCGCCATGTTTCCATGGATGCGCCATTTGTTCAGGGTGAGGAAAACACACTATTGGATGTTCTTGAAAACCAGGAACCCAATACCGACTCGATCCTGATCAATGAATCGCTTTCGGAAGAGATCAAACGGTCGCTATCTACCTTAACTGAGCGTGAGCGCGAAATCATCGTGTTGTTTTTCGGTTTGGGCACAAATCATCCGCTTTCATTAGAGGAGATCGGCGAAAAGTTCAATCTTACCCGTGAACGTGTACGTCAAATCAAAGACAAGGCCCTGCAACGCTTAAGGCATACTTCAAGAAGTAAAATTCTCAAATCCTATTTAGGTTAATAAAATAGCAAAGCCTCCCAAACCGGGAGGCTTTATTGCTTCAATAGGTTTTGCGATTCCAATATTAACCAGCCACAACAATAATTAAGTGTTTAAGCTGTTTATCTTTTCGTCAACCAACGCCATTGAAAAGGTTCAGCATGCTCACTGTCCAGTATTACTACCTTTTACTTTGGTACAACGCTGCCTTCACCATCATTTTTTTATTATTAATGATGCAACAGGGACTCCCGGTTAATCGAGGCAGTTTTTTTGTTTCCAAACTACTGGGCTATGGCTTTGCAGTTGTTGTACATTTTTATTTATCCAAATACCAATACATTTATTTCCGTAACGCCGGCATGAAATTGCGCGGCATCATACTTGCTGCGGCTGTGGCCGATATTATTGTTTACCTCCTAGTTGCAATCACATGTTTACCCTGAAAATCGACAGCGTTGAACTGGAATTTGAGGGCCGAAAAATATTGCAGGATATTTACCTCGATTGCAAACAAGGTGAAGTTGTTGGCCTGCTCGGACGTAACGGCAGTGGAAAATCGTCATTATTGAAAATCATTTTTGGTATCCTCGAGCCGACGCACAAGTACCTGAAGATTGGCGGACAAGTGATAAAAAAAGGCTATTACCAGAATCGCGTAGCTTATTTACCTCAAACCAATTACTTACCAAAGGGTATCAAAATCAGTAGCCTTGCCAATATGCTCATTGATCCCATTTATTGGCATGAATTTGCTGAACTGGACATTTACCGGAACCACCGGCAAAAAAAGCCAGAACAGCTCTCGGGCGGGGAATTAAGGCAACTTGAAATGCTGATGATCCTTTTCAATCGCGCCGGTTTTGTTCTTTTAGATGAGCCTTTTACGCATGTTACACCTGTTCAGGCGTCCTATTTTAAACCCATTATCAGGCGGGTTGCTGAAAGTAAAGGCATCATAATTACTGACCATCAATACCATAACGTAATGGACGTCAGCGATCGCATAATTATTTTGACCGGAGGTGGTACAAAACCTGTTAACAGTCTTAACGATTTGGTTACTTATAATTATATTAGTGGCAATAAATAATGTGCCATGAAGATACCTATATACCAGGCTGATGCTTTTACAAGTAGTTTATTCGGAGGAAACCCGGCTGCTATTTGTCCCCTAGATAAATGGCTTCCGGATGAAACGATGCAAAAAATCGCTTCCGAAAATAATCTGGCCGAGACCGCTTTTTTTGTACCCGAAGCCGATGGTTATATGCTACGCTGGTTTACACCTGAGTTTGAGATTGACCTATGCGGACATGCTACTTTGGCTTCAGCACATATTATTTTCACTGAACTGGGTTATGCTAATGAAAGTATCAATTTCGAGACACTTAAAGCCGGCACTTTAACAGTAAGCAGGGATGGCGATAAATACACTATGGATTTCCCTTCGCGTCCCCCGATAGTCATCGAAGTACCGAACGGACTTGTCGAGGCACTGGGTGGAAAAGAACCAAAGGCTATATTACGTTCACGGGATTATTTCCTTGTATATGATAATGAAGAGGATATTACTGAGCTGAGCCCCGATTTTACAGCATTATCAAAATTTGATACCGTTGGGTTCATTGTAACAGCAAAAGGTAATAAGGCCGATTTTGTGTCTCGTTTCTTCGCACCTGGCGCCGGAATACCCGAAGACCCCGTTACAGGATCGGCCCATTGTAACCTGATACCCTATTGGGCAGATAAATTGGGCAAGAGTAAATTACATGCCTTCCAGCTCTCGTCGCGTAAAGGCGAGCTTTGGTGTGAATTGAAAGGTGAACGTGTACTCATGAGCGGTAATGCAGTCACTTATTTAAAAGGCGAGATATTTGTTTGACAGGTAAAAGCAAAAAGGTGAAAGGCTAAAGGTTTTAATGCCTATTTACTTTTCACCTCCCGATAGCAATCGGAAAACCTTTCCTCCTTCCACCTAAAAAAATGCAGTTAACCAAATTAGAGATCAAGGGATTCAAAAGCTTCGGCGACAAGGTCTCCATCAATTTTAACGAAGGTGTTACCGCTGTTGTGGGGCCCAATGGCTGTGGCAAATCAAACGTAGTTGATGCCATACGCTGGGTATTGGGTGAGCAAAGCACAAGAATGCTACGGTCGGAAAAGATGGAGAACATCATTTTCAATGGTGCCAAGGGCCGCAAGCCGGCTAACCTGGCAGAAGTTTCGCTAAGCTTCGACAATACTAAAAATATTCTACCTACCGAATTCTCGCAGGTTACGATTACCCGTAAACTTTACCGTGCAGGGGAAAGCGAATACTGGCTGAATGATGTACAATGCCGGTTAAAGGACATTACAGACCTTTTTCTGGATACAGGCATAGGTGCTGACTCCTATTCCATCATTGAATTGAAGATGATAGACGAGATCATTGCCAATAAAGAAGGGTCGCGGAGGAATTTATTTGAGGAAGCGTCGGGTATTTCAAAATATAAACTGCGTAAAAAACAAACTTTCAGTAAACTTAAAGACACCGAAGCCGACCTGGAGCGCGTTGAGGATTTGCTTTCTGAAATAGAAAAGAACCTTAAAACTCTCGAGAACCAGGCCAAAAAAACGGAACGCTATTACCGTCTGAAAGAACAATATAAAAATTTGAGCTTGTTACTCGCGTCGTTCAGGATAGCAGGGTTTAGCGAATCGTTGAAAACAATTGAGGAAAAAGAACAAAAACGGCACGATGAAAAACTCGGCATCGTGGCCCAAATAGATACCGCAGAGGCAACATTACAGCAGCAGAAAGCTGATAGCCTGACCAAAGAGAAAAATCTTTCGGTACAACAAAAAGCTACGAACGAATTTGTGTCGAAAATAAGGGCTTATGAGAACGAGAAAAAGATTAAGAACGAGCAGCTCAAATTTCAGCAGGATAAGGAAGCGCGGTTACTTGAAGAACTGGAGCGCGACCGTAACCAACTGAACCACGTTTTATACAACATCAAGCGTCTTGCCGAGGAAAAGCTGGAGGAAGGCGAAAATTTAATTGATGTACAAGAGCGGGTTGCCGAATTAAAAAAAACAGTAGATGAATTGCGGGCCCGGCAGACTTCGACCAGAAACGAGCTAAATGAGTTAAATAGTGCTAACAATGCGCTTCAAAACCAAATATACAAAGCCGAAAAAGACCTGGATATCCTATTGATCCAACAGCAGGCACTGGAACAGGAAAGCCAACGCAACCTGGAAGATACAACCAACAAAGAAGCCGAGCTATCCCATTTCAACCAGGTAGTGTCCGAACTGCAATACCGCTCAGAAAATATGGAACGCGAAGTGGCTTTGCTGGTAGATGCCGAGGAAAAGCTGCAACTGCAGATAAAAGAGAGTGAAAGTGAACTCGAGGACGTTAAAGACTATATTATCAGGGAAAGTCGCCGCCTGGATGCCAAACAGAACGAATATAACCTTACCAAAAGCATGGTGGACAACCTGGAAGGTTTCCCGGAGTCCATACGTTTCCTGAAAAAAACGGGCGGTTGGGCCAAAAATGCACCGCTCTTTAGTGATGTATTATTCTGTAAAGAAGAATACCGTGTAGCGATCGAGAACTATCTTGAGCCGCTGATGAATTATTACGTGGTAGAGAACTATTATGAAGCGATTGCTGCGATCAATTTATTGAGTAATTCATCACAGGGGCGGGCCCAGTTCTTTGTATTGAGCAATTATACCCGGCATACACATCATGCTGCTATCGCAGATGATTTTAATGGTATTCCTGCACTCAGTGTGATCGAGGTAGAACCAAAGTATCAGCATCTTTGCAGCCATCTTTTAAAGAATGTTTACCTTGTCAATGATTCAGCCGAACAGGATCTGAATGGCGCCGAGCTGCCGCATGATGTGGTTTTGATAGGTAAAAGCGGCAAATTTAACAAATCGCAATTTACAATGGCAGGCGGATCGGTGGGGCTATTTGAAGGGAAACGTATCGGCCGTGCAAAAAACCTTGAAAATCTGTCAAAAGAGATCCGAAGCCTTGAAACCAAAATAGCCGAATATAAATTCAGGCAGGATACTCTACATAGTAAGTTGTCATCGCTCAGGTCTCTTGATAAAAGTTCACAGATACAACTTTTGCAGCAGGACCTGAATCGTCTCAATTCCGAATTGATCGCGGTAAAAACGCGACAAGAGCAATACGAGGCCTTCATAGAGAATAGCCGTAACCGGAAAAACGATATTGCCCGTAAAATAGTTAGCATCGAAGAGGAAAAAACATCGCTTAAGCCGGCATTGATTGATCTGAAAGCGCAAAAACTGGCATTGGCAGAACAACTGGCTTCTAAGCAGCTTGAATTTAATGAACTTAATGACGAGGCTACCCAACAATCAAATACTTATAACCAGGAAAACATACGTTTCCACCAGCAGCAAAATAAGGTTTCGGGACTCGTAAAGGATACCGAATACCGTGAAACTCAAAAAGAATCGCTGGAAAGCCGAATCAGCCACAACAATGCCGAACTGGATAAAGTTAAACAGGCTATCACCGAAAACTTGTCGCAATCGGATAATTCTGATGTCGACCTGCTCGAGATGTATCAGCAGAAAGAAGCACTTGAAAAGGCGACCCAGCAAGCCGAACAGGATTATTATAGCTGGCGCACCAGAATCTCTGAAGCTGAAAACGAAATTGCTGCACTACGACGTACCAAGGAGCAATTCGAGTTACTGGAAAACGAACTTAAAGATGAAAAAAACAACCTGAAGCTGGAACTGAATGCACTCAAAGAACGTCTTTCTGTTGAATTCAATATCGATATACAGGACCTGCTTGACACCCCGCCTCCAACAGACGAAAACGAAAATGAATTAAGGGACAAAACAGAAAAGATCAAAAAGCAGCTGGACGATTTCGGACCAATAAACCCGCTGGCAGTAGAGGCTTATAACGAAATGAACACGCGTTATGAATTTATCCAGGCACAAAAGAAAGATCTGAGCGAAGCAAAAGCGTCCCTGCTGACCACCATCAAGGAAATTGATGACACTGCCCGTGATAAATTCATGCAGGCCTTCGACAAAGTTCGAGAAAACTTCATTAAGGTATTCCGTTCATTGTTCAATGAGGAGGACTCCTGCGACCTGATCTTGCTGGACCCAAACAATCCGCTTGAATCAGACATCGATATTATTGCACGACCAAAAGGCAAAAGGCCGCTTTCCATCAACCAGCTTTCGGGTGGCGAGAAAACTTTGACGGCTACTGCCATCCTGTTCTCGCTTTACCTGCTTAAACCTGCTCCCTTCTGTATTTTTGACGAAGTTGACGCACCTCTCGATGATACTAATATTGATAAGTTCAATAACATCATCCGCGATTTTTCGAGCCAGTCGCAATTCATCATCGTATCCCACAATAAACGCACCATTGCCAGCACTGATGTGATCTATGGCGTAACCATGGTTGAACAAGGTGTTTCAAGGGTAGTTCCGGTTGACTTGAGAGAGTTGGCGGATTGAGGAAAGGCGAAAGGTTCATGGTGCACTAAATTCAGCTTTACGAAGTTTTTAAAACTTCGTAAAGCTAAACTAGTCTGTCCCGGATAACTGCTACCCTACCTCCCCTTCTTCAGCTTCAAAACCTTATTCATCACCATACCATTGAATTTGTTTCTTTCAAAGACCCTGGCAGATTCATGACTTGCTCGTAATGCTAAAGACTGCCCGGGCAGCCTCTGTGTTACCGGCGATTTAACCGCATAGGTGCCAGTTTTAACATAATTCAGTACATGGGCCAACAATCCTTCGCCTGGGTCACCAAAATCTTTGGTTACGTCGTCATAATCTCCCACACCCGGATAGGTACTGGTGCCCGGGGTAAAGCCTGAATAATAACCACCCTGCCCTGCGGAGTTTTGCGTATAAAATTCTGGCGTGTACATTTGGTAAACATTAATATCGATATCAAAAAAGCCAACCGGCTTGCCATAGCTGGTTTCACCTACAAATTGCACATTTAATTCAGGTCGCAGGTTATTGATCGTTAACTCACTTGCAGAGGCAGTAGAACCGGTTACAATAAAGAATACCCTATTTACAGCCAAAGTTCCCTGTTTAGAAAAAGTGACCGCATTACCGGCAACTGAATAGTCAAATTGCGCATAGTTATAATCCTGCCCTGTGGTCGGATCGTGGCGCCACTGGTTTTTCAGCAAAGCCTCCTTATTATTTTGAAGTGTAGTATTATAATAGGTATTGTACATCAAAGTACCCGACTTGGCGGCAGGTACGATCAAATTATCCAGGTATTCGGCAGTTGACACATAACCACCACCATTATAACGCAGATCAACTGCGAGATCGGTTACGCCTTTGTTTGTGAAATAAGTAAAAGCAGCATCCAGTTGCGGACCGGCATTGGCTTCGGAGGTAAAACTGTTAAAAACGATATAGCCTACAATATGGCCGTTTCCTTCGTCGAATGTTGTATACTTTAATACCGGGTTAACTGTATAGTTGGCCACGGCCATATTAGTTACCGTTAACGTGGTGCCATCCGGTTTTAACAATGTCATTGAAATAGTATTGCTATTTGAATAGGCATTGATAACAAAATTCAGGTTTGTGCTGTTACCATTAACTTGCGGGCCATCGTAAGAAATACTTGTATTCCCGTTGATGCTTGTTATTTGGTAACCGCGCTTTATACCAGCCAGATCAGCGGGCGAACCGGGGTAAACATATTTTATCCTCAGGTCATTGATCAGGTTGTACAGTGGTGCAAAGCCAAAATCTCCGCGTGTACCATTCAATTCTGCAGATACCTGGCCATTATCGATAAAGGAGTATTTGGCATCGCCCTGGGTATCATAATACTCATAGGGCTGCCCGGTTGCCGGGTTGATAGCAATTTGCGAGATAGCATTTAGCTCATTAGTTAAGGCAGTAATATCATCTGCTCCGGTATAGCTCCGTGGCTTAAATGCTGCATAGGTAGGCAATGCATTGTACCATAAATAATCTTCCTGTGCATACAGGAATACCGAATCTTTAATCCTATCCAGCGTTGAGCCGGCGTCATTCGGACTAATTGTGGTAGTATTAACTGTACCAGTATTTTTAGGGCTCTTTTTACAAGCCGCCATCAATACAGCGGAAAGGATTAAAAGAGAGTAAATAATTTTTTTCATATAATTTGAAATTAGTTGGTTCAAGAAAAATTCTTTATGTAAACGAAATTTACGACAATTTGTTATGATCGGATTGGCTTAAATTCATTCATTTTTACAAAATCAATACCCGAAGCTTCGGCACAATGGGCATCAATATCGCTATTGCCAAACATGATCAGGTTTTTTCGTTGCAGAGAATGTTGGTGTATCATCAAATCGATACAGTCTGTTTCAGGTTTTGGGGCTGTTTCATTGGCAAAATAACAGATGAGATATTGTTCCAAACCATGCCATTCCGTTTGTTTAATTTTATTAAGTTGTAATTCGGGGTCACCATTGGTAACTATAAAAATCTGTTTCCGGTCTATCACAATCTCCTGAAGCAACTTAAGCATATCCTGATATAACAAAAGCTTCAGTGGCAGTTTCGCGGTTCGGCTCAAATGGTTGAAATTGGTCCGATATTTTTCATCCAGATTAAATTTACTCTTCAAATTATCAAAAACCATTTGTTTACCTTCAGCCAGGTAGGTATTTGTCATCAACTCGGTAGCAGCTTTTGCATCCATCATTTCGGTATATTCAAGGAAACTGCTGAACAGGTAATAAACCTGCAACCAATAATCCTTTTCAGGATATAGCACATCATCCAACTCAAAAATAAAGGCATTTTTACGCCCGTCTAAGTCACTGTATCTGATCATTAACTACGATGCTGATGCCATATTCGGCAAATAGTTGGGCTGAATTTAATAATAAAACTTGTTCCTGTACCCTCAGAGGGCATATTTTGTTGATATTCCGGTTAAGGCAAAGTGTCAAAACCTGATGTACGTAGCTTGTATCGAGAGGATTTGGTAATCGGATCATTTTGCCGGTATTGACCAGGAATTCGGGTAGCGCTTCAAAATCACCCATTAAAACAGGCTCGCCGTGCAGGGCAGTTTTAAGCACATAAGCTTCCGCCGAATTTGCGCAGGTGATCAATGTATACATCAATTATTCAACTATCGATCCGTCTCTCATGATTATCTTCCGGTCGGCCAGGGCAGCCAAATGCTCGTTATGCGTAACGATGACAAAAGTCTGGTCAAATTCGTCGCGTAAATTTTTAAATAACTGATGCAATTCATTGGCATTGGCTGAATCGAGATTACCTGAAGGTTCGTCTGCAAAAATTAGCGAGGGGCTGTTGATCAATGCTCTGGCAACTGCTACGCGTTGTTGTTCACCACCCGAAAGCTGATTAGGTTTGTGACTGAATCTATCACCAAGTCCTAATCTTTCTAATAATTTCTGTGCTTTTTGCTCTGCGACACTCCGCGATGTCCCAGCAATCAATGCGGGGATACAAACATTCTCTATGGCGTTAAATTCCGCCAGCAGATGATGAAACTGGAAAACAAAACCGATCTGTAAATTGCGATACGCGCTCAGATCACGGTTGCTCAAACCACTAACCACCGTATCCCCTATAGTCACATTGCCAGAATCCGCTTTATCCAGCGTCCCTAAAATATTGAGCAAAGTACTTTTTCCAGCACCGGAAGCACCGAGAATGGTTACTATCTCACCTTTTTTCACTTCCAGGTCGACATTCTTTAAAATTTGCAGCTGTCCGTATGATTTTTGTATAGCTTTTGCTTTGAGCATGCTGCAAAGTTAAGGATTTGGTTGTTATTTAGTTTCAGTGGTTAAAGTAGTTGTATTGGTTTTATACCCCGCTAAGCCAAATGAAATAACTTTACATCATTTCAACGATTCAACGTTTCAACAAAAACAAAACAAAATCGTAGATTTGGCTCAAATTCTACATAACCATATGAATATACACGAATACCAGGGCAAAGCCATATTAAAAAGCTTTGGCGTACGAGTTCAGGAAGGCATAGTTGCCGATACCGTTGAACAGGCCGTTGCAGCCGCTCAAAAATTAAAAGACGATCTTAATTCGAGTTGGGTGGTAATCAAGGCGCAAATACATGCCGGTGGCCGTGGTAAAGGCGGTGGTGTAAAACTGGCTAAAAACCTGGAGGAAGTAAAGGAAAAAGCAGGTGCAATATTAGGAATGCAGCTGGTTACTCCTCAAACCGGCCCTGAGGGTAAAAAAGTAAACAAGGTACTGGTTGCTCAGGATGTATATTATCCCGGTGAATCTGAAACAAAAGAATTTTACGTTAGTGTTTTACTCGACCGGGGTAAAGGTCGGAATATCATCATGTATTCAACCGAAGGTGGTATGGATATTGAACATGTTGCCGAACATACCCCCCACCTGATATTTAAAGAAGAAATTGATCCTAAAGTTGGTTTACAGCCATTCCAGGCACGTAAAGTAGCCTTTAACCTTGGCTTGTCTGGCGATGCTTTTAAGGATATGGTGAAATTTGTAAGTGCACTTTATAAAGCTTATGACGCTACTGATTCATCGCTTTTCGAGATCAACCCGGTACTGAAAACCTCCGATAATAAAATTTTGGCCGTTGATGCTAAAGTGAACCTGGATGATAACGGTTTGTTTCGCCATCCTGATTTCGTTGGCTTACGCGACCTGGCCGAAGAAGATCCAACGGAAGTGGAAGCCAGTAAATCAAACCTGAACTATGTGAAACTCGACGGTAACGTAGGTTGTATGGTTAATGGTGCAGGCTTGGCCATGGCAACTATGGACATCATTAAACTGGCTGGTGGCGAGCCGGCAAACTTCCTCGACGTAGGTGGTACGGCCAATGCCGAAACCGTTAAGGCTGCTTTCAATATCATTTTGAAAGATCCGAATGTGAAGGCTATCCTAATTAACATATTTGGTGGTATTGTGCGTTGTGACCGTGTAGCACAGGGTGTTATTGATGCCTATCAGGAATTGGGCAATATCAGCATCCCGATCATTGTTCGCTTGCAGGGCACAAATGCTGTTGAAGCTAAATCGTTGATTGACAATTCGGGCCTTAAAGTTTATTCAGCCATTTTGTTGAAAGAAGCTGCTGAGCGTGTTAAGGAAGTTCTTGCCTTATAACCTTTGCTCAAATAATTTAAATTTTATATCATTTGAAAAGCTCGTTAGTGAGCTTTTTTTGTTTGAGTAAATACAACAAAAACTTCTTTGACTGGTTATTGTCTATAAGAATTGTCGACTAAATGTAAACTTAACAATTTAACAATAGATGTTTAAACATCTATATATACC
>CAIPPO010000041.1 GCA_903866915.1 uncultured Mucilaginibacter sp.
ACAAAGCCCAACGTAGCAGCATGCAAAGCCTGCCTCGGCATCAGTTCAAAGCAATTCTCTACAAATTGTTTGTATTTATTAAAAACGGTACCCTTTATAATTTTATCCCCTCCGTACGCGGCATCGCTGAATAATGGGTGACCAATATGTTTCAAATGCGCCCTGATCTGGTGCGTACGGCCCGTCTCTAATTGACATTCGATCAGCGTCACATAGTTCATGCGTTCAAGCACCTTGTAATGGGTCACCGACCATTTGCCTTTTTCGGGGTCATCATAAATAGACATTACCCGGCGATCCGCTGCACTTCGGCCAATGTAACCTGTAACGGTGCCATCCTGCTCAATATCGCCCCAAACCAAAGCCAGGTATTTCCTACTGATGCTGTGGTCAAAAAACTGGCGTGCAAGGTAAGTCATCGAACGCTCGTTTTTGCTGATGAGCAATAGGCCCGACGTATCCTTATCTATGCGGTGCACCAAACCCGGGCGACCGTCGTTTCCCGGCAGTGTTGGTAATTGCTGAAAATGGTAAACCAGCGCATTAACCAGCGTGCCGGTATAGTTATTATAGCCCGGGTGCACCACCATACCCGGGGCTTTATTGACCAATAATACATCGTCGTCTTCGTAAGCAATATTGATCGGTATATTTTCGGGATAAACCTCGGTGTCGCGTGGCGGATGCGGTAATACTACCGAAATTACATCAAGCGGCTTTACTTTATAACTTGGCTTTACCGGCTTATCATTAACCAGTACGTTACCCTGTTCAATTGCGTTTTGAATGCGGTTGCGGGAAGCATTTTCGATGCGGTGCATCAAAAATTTGTCGATTCGCAGTAATGACTGACCTTTGTCAACAATCAGTCGCAAATGCTCGTATAAATCTTGCTCTTCAAGCTCTGATAGTTCAATTTCGGTTGTCATCCGGGCAAAAATAGCGGTTTTTTTTACTATTGTTTAATGATAAAATCTTGTTTAAATTTAGTATAGAAGCTAAACCCCCTATTATGAAAAAGTTCATCTTACCCCTAATGGCTATTTTCATGCTTGGTGTTTCCACCAATGCCCTTGGCCAAAGCAGCAGCAGCACCGGCGATAGTTTTTCGTCTTTGATCCAATCCGGACCAGGTGATGCAACTAAACTCATTAATGCCTATGCCAACCCGCTTTTCAAAGGCTTTGGCATCGGCATGAACAGCGGCTGGAACAATACCGCTAAAACAAAAAAGTTCCTGCATTTCGAGCTTCGTATCTCGGCTACGGCAGCCCAGGCGCCAACCTCTGATAAATCTTTTGACGTGTCTCAGCTTGGATTGGCCAATATTAAGCCTGCCGATCCGAGTCAAACACTGAGTCCAACCATTGTAGGCGACAAGACTCAGGGCCCGCTATTGAATGTGTATGATAATAATGGCAAACAGATCACCCAGTTTAACATGCCGAAAGGCGTATTACCAGCTATACCTTCACCACAGGTGCAGTTAACACTCGGGCTGGTTAAAAATACAGATGTTACAGTAAGGTATGTTCCACAGATCAGTTTTGGCAATTCGGGTTCGGTCAACATGTTTGGCTTTGGCTTGAAACATGATATTATCCAGGATTTTGCCACCAAAAAGCGTCCGATACCTTTTGACCTTGCTATTGCATTTGGTTATAATAGCCTGACCACCAATATCGGTTTAACTGTAAACCCTGATGCTGGTGCTATTCCAGCAAACAACCAGCAATCAACAGATTTCAGTAACCAAAAGATCACCGCTAAGTTTAACAGCTTTATGGTGCAGGCCATCATCTCCAAAAAACTTTTGTTCTTTACGCCATTCCTTTCGGTTGGCTATAATACTGCAAGTAATACGATCACAACTGTTGGTAATTATCCTATTACTACCGGTGTAAATGGTTCGGGCAATCCAACTTATACTACGTTTACCAATCCGGTAAATATACAGTCGACCCCTCTCAGCGGTTTCAGAACTGATGCAGGCTTTCAGCTAAATCTGTTGATACTGAGAATATATGCATCATACGGCCTAACAGCTAGCTATAAATCTGCCAACGTGGGAATCGGATTAGGTTTCTAAATTTGCAGCATGCAAATTGATCTTGAATTTTACAGCCCTGTTCAGCAAATACACGATCAATTATTTGATGAACAGGGCTTAAAACTTTTCATCAAACGTGATGACCTGATCGATCCTATCATATCGGGCAATAAATGGCGCAAACTGAAATATGTGCTGCGCGATGCCCTTTCCCTAAACAAAACCCACCTGGTAACTTTTGGTGGGGCCTATTCCAATCATTTACTGGCTACAGCTGCGGCTGCTGCAAAATTCGGTTTCAAAGCCACCGGCATAGTCAGAGGCGAAGAAGTAAATAACGATACTTTATTCCTTTGCCGCTTATATGGCATGAAACTACTGTTTACTGACCGGGAGAGCTACCGGGATAAACCTGCATTGTTCAGTCAATATTTTGGCACTGACGCTGATGCTTATTTTATTGACGAAGGCGGCGCTTCGGCTTTAGGCGCTCAAGGGGTGAGCGAGTTGATTGGCGAACTACCAGCAACCTACGACCATATTTTTTGCGCCTGCGGTACTGGCACTACAGCTGCAGGTATTATCAATGGTATCAACGATGCTTTGCTCGCTACTAATTTCCATGGCATTCCAGTATTGAAGAATGGCGAATTTTTAAGAACCGATATCGACACCCACCTCAACAATCCTGCGGAATACGTCCTGCACACCGACTATCATTTCGGGGGCTATGCAAAAACGGACGATGCGCTGATCAACTTTATCAAAAAATTCACAGCCAGCACAGGCATATTAATCGATCCGGTATATACCGGCAAAATGTTGTTTGCGATCTATGACCTGGCCGTCAAAAATCACTTCAAATCCGGCGATAAAATACTGGCTATTCACACTGGTGGCATATGGGGTTTGCTGGGGATGAAGGAGAAGTTTTAAACCGATGTTTTGCGCAGAATCTGAGCGGACTTTTCTATCAATTACCACCTCCTGATGCTTGTAATTTCAAAAACCAATTTCCGCATCAGTTCAAAAAACAGGTTTAAACAATTTAAAGTTACTTTTTCGTCAAACGGTTCAAAAATGGCCTAAATGCTTGTATTTAAGGCTTTTTTTGTAAGTTTGTAAAAAATCATTTTGTATGTATAACCTATTAGTAGCTCCCGAAGATGTACAGGCTTCACTCAGCAAGCACGTACTGGCCGATGGTTTCGACCTTACTTTTGATATGGAAAGAAGCAAAGGAGTTTATATTTATGATGCTAAATATAAACGTACTTATCTCGACTTTTTTACCTGCTTTGCTTCGGTGCCATTGGGTTATAATCACCCTAAAATGATTGGAGATGAGGCTTTCAAAAAGAACCTCCTGTTGGCCGCGTTGACCAACCCATCCAACTCCGATATCTATACCGAACAATATGCCCAGTTTCTGGAAACATTTTCGCGTGTGGGTATCCCATCCTATCTGCCACATGCTTTCTTTATCGCCGGTGGCTCCCTGGCTATCGAGAACGCGATTAAAGTAGCAATGGACTGGAAGGTACAGAAGAACTTTGCTAAAGGATATACCAAAGAAAAAGGCTTTAAAGTATTGCATTTTGAACAGGCATTCCATGGTCGCAGTGGCTATACATTAAGCTTGACCAATACCCTGCCCGTAAAAACCAAATGGTTTGCCAAATTCGACTGGCCAAGGGTGTCTATCCCTAAGGTAGTTTTCCCTTACTCAGATGACAACCATGAAGACCTTTTGCGTCGGGAGGCTTTGTCGATAGCGCAGATCAAAAAAGCATTTGAAGTTAACAAAGACGATATATGCGCTATTATCATAGAGCCTATACAATCAGAAGGTGGCGATAACCATGTGCGTAAAGAATTTCTTGAACAATTACGCCTGCTGGCCGATGAAAACGAAGCCATGCTGATCTATGACGAAGTGCAATCAGGCGTTGGCCTTACCGGTAAATTCTGGTGCCACGAGCATTTTGGCGAAAAAGCCCGTCCGGATATCATTGCATTTGGCAAAAAGATGCAGGTTTGTGGCATTTTGGTAAGCAACCGGGTTGATGAAGTAGAAAATAACGTGTTCACCGTTTCTTCAAGGATCAACTCTACCTGGGGTGGTAGCCTGGTTGATATGGTACGCTCGTCCAAGATCATGGAAATTATTGAAGAGGATCAACTTTGCGAAAACGCAGCTGTGATGGGCGACTACCTCCAGGATGAATTGCAGAAAATAGCACTACGCAATGATATTATTGGCAATGTCAGAGGACTGGGATTGATGACAGCATTTGATTTTGCAGACAAGGCTCATCGTGATCAATTCATCAGCGAAGGCATGAAACGCGACATCATGTTCCTGGGTTGCGGCAGTCAAACTATCCGTTTCCGCCCGGCACTGATCATGGAAAAACAGCATATAGACGCTGGTATCGACGTAATTAAACAAATATTGGATATATTATAATATCAAGGTAATATTTTCGAAATTGGCGCTTGTTTCAAAACAATGAGCGCTTTTTTTGTATTCAATGTAATAAATAGACCACTTATTACGTATTATATTTTATTGAACATGATATAGGATTTGCGCCTGACATAGTGCATATTCCTGCTGATAATATTAATTTTGTACTCCCCGCCACTAACCGGCTTTAAACCAAACAACAACCATGAGCAAACACATCGAAAAATTAAAAAAACAACTGATGGAAATAGCTGAAGTTGTAAACGCCTTCAAGTCAGAAGCTGTACAGGTGAGGGTTGTCGACAGATTACTGGATGCTATTTCGGAAACAGAAAAAACAGATATTGAAGGCGCAGAAATGTTTCTGAGAAAAGGGCGCAAACTGCGCAGTGATGACGACCAGACATTTGGACGCAAAAAACCCGGTGCAACGAAAATCTTAAATCAGTTATTGAATACTGAATATTTTAATGCAAGTCACTCCATTTCCGATATCGCCGAATACTGTAAAGAACAATACGAAGCCGATTTTAAAACCTCGGAACTATCGGGGATCTTACTCAAACTGGCTAAAGAAAATAAGTTAAAACGCGAACGCAGCCACGATAATAATCGATTTGAATATGTAAAAGTCTGAATAAAGTCCTACTACCTCAAATCAAACAAACTATCTACGCCTAATATCCGCCTTGTGGTGAATCCTTCGGCATATTTCACACCGATGCTTTTTCCAAATTCGCGTGCTCTGCCTTCAACAACTGCCGTAAATTCAGGAGAGGAAATATAGGTTTGGGGTTCTTCCTTCCAGTCGGGATTAAAGAACTGTGACCGATACGCGTATATACTTGCCATTTTCTTTTCCCAAAAAGGAGTTACGTCAATCAGGATATCCGGCTCGATATACCGGTCCTGTATAAAATGCAAAACCATTTTCGGGCGCCAGGCTTCCTGCATCTGCCCCATATCGAAAGTCTCTATCTTTCTTAAGCCCGATAAAAAGGCTGCGTCTTCTACCAGGTCGCTGGCCCGGCCATGATCGGGGTGACGGTCATGAAAAGCATTTGTGATGATTATTTCGGGCTGATATTTTCTGATAGCCTCAATGACCTGCAGCTGATGCTGTCGGGTATTTTGAAAAAAACCATCAGGCAATCCCAGGTTTTCCCTAACATCTATTCCCAATATTTTGGCTGCGTCAGCTGCCTCAGCTAACCTGATCTCGGGCGTGCCCCTTGTACCCAATTCGCCGCGGGTAAGGTCAACTATGCCTACTTTTTTTCCATTTGCAATTTCTTTCAGCAGTGTGCCTGAACAGCCCAATTCGGCATCGTCAGGATGCACAGATAAAACTAAAATATCTAACTTAAGCATGAATTTATAACATTTGATGATTAGAGTGCCAATAACCTGTTAACTTTTTTTCTGATCTTGGCAGAGGTAGGTTTAGTAAATGGGTAATAAAAATCGACGACCTTCCCTGTTTTGTCGATCAGAAATTTATGAAAATTCCATCGTGGTATCGATTTTAATTTACCATTCCGTTTGCGGTCGTTAAAAAACTGATAGAGCGGATGAGCATAAGGCCCACGCACCCTGATCTTATCAAAAACCGGGAAGTTTGAACCATAGTTCTCGCAAAAAGTGGCTATGGCAGCCCCCTCCAATGGTTCCTGTCCGCCAAAATCGTTTGAAGGAAATGCCAGTATTTCGAACTTTTCGAGTTTGTATTGTTCTTTTAATGCAGCCAGATCTTTTAACTGAGGTGTAAAACCACATGCAGAAGCGGTGTTCACAATTAAAAGCACCTTGTCTTTGTATTCAGAAAGGCTTATTTCCTCACCATCCAATGTTTGCACATTAAACTGGTAAACTGAATTTTCGCTCATGAATTAGTTTTGATTTGCGTAGTAACCCGCTTCCTGTAAGATCGCCTCCATATCGCGTTCTTCAGCCGGATCATAAGTTTCTTTCAGGTTATGCCCGAAGAGGCGGGCCAATGACTGGAACATAAAGGCTTTAAGGCCACCTTTCAGGTCTTTTACCATATCGTAGCTGGTGCTACCCGTCTGCCGGTCGATCAATTTGATCAATATTTCACCCTGACTAATTGTCAGGTTCTCGATCTCCTTCTTAAATAAACTCTTAATGTCATTTTCGCAGGTATCTACCATTCGTTTCTGCCGTCTTTTGTCGGTCGTAGTAGCCAGTGAACGTTGCAATTGCTCGTATTTTTGAGAGGCATATTTGGCATAAGGCAATACTTTGTAGATATTATACCTTAAACGACGGTAAGCATCACGATCGGCCTGCGTTTTAAAAATACGCACATCCATGATCTTCACCTCAGGCCCAACGATCATCGGCATCAATTCTCCGCCTTCTTCGGTCAAATAGGTACGTATGGTATCATTTTTGCCCAGTTTTAAAGGCTGTGGCTGTTCCTCCTGCGCGCTCACCAGCAACACACCACAACTGAAGATTAAAAGAAGACCAATAAATTTCATAATTTTACGTAATACAAAAATAATGCAAATTTTTTTGGTATTTGATTATATAACCGGCAAATTAAGTTTTTGTTGCCTGTAACAAATATTATACGGAAGTGTGACCATGAAAGATATAGTGATCGATATTGAAGCCGAAAAGACCGAAATACTAAAACGATACCGTGCTTTATTGCGCGCCTGCAAATCAACCCTGCAAAAAGGGGATAAAAAACTGATCCGCAAGGCCTTTGAAATGGCCCTTGAGAGCCATAAAGGTATGCGCCGTAAATCAGGCGAGCCATATATATACCACCCGATTGCCGTTGCCCAAATCGCAGCTGAAGAAATTGGCCTCGGCCCCACCTCTATTGTTTGTGCGCTATTGCACGATGTGGTTGAAGATACTGATGTATCGCTCGACGATATCGAAAGGGAATTCGGCAAAAAAGTGGCCCTGATCATTGATGGTCTTACCAAAATTTCGGGTGTATTTGATACTAATAGCTCGCTGCAGGCCGAAAATTTCCGGAAGATGCTGCTCACACTGGCAGATGATGTTCGGGTGATCCTGATCAAACTTGCCGACAGGCTGCACAACATGCGCACCATGGAGTTCATGCCGCGCGATAAGCAGCTCAAACTTTCG
>CAIPPO010000042.1 GCA_903866915.1 uncultured Mucilaginibacter sp.
TGGAAAAACCACTCAAATTGACCCCCTGATACCAGCGTAAACTGACCCCCTCTCGCCAGAGCAATGTGACCCCCTGTCGCCATTTCAAATTGATCCCCTAAAAGTTGGTAAAAGGATTAATTGTTTTTGTAGCAAAAAAGGATGAGGTTCTTGGTTCACCAAGCCCTTGTTTTTCATGTCTAACAAAACAATTGAGATGTTTACAATACGCCAGATACTTCGCCTTTACGCTTCGGGCAAGGGCACAAAATACATCAGCCAATCAACCGGTGTGGCCCGTAATACGGTTAAAAAGTACCTGTACAGGTATGTGCTGTCAGAAAAAACAATCGAACAGATCGAGGCAATGAGTGATGCACAGATGTCCGGTTTGTTTTTGATTAAAGGGCGCATGGAAGTGGTCAATAAACGATTATCAGATCTGGAACCACTACTGCCTTTATATGCTGCTATGCTTAAAAAACGTGGTGTAACAAAGGGGATGGTACATGCAAAATACCTGCTTCAATGCCCTGATGGTTACAGGAGTTCTTCATTTTTAGAAAAGATCAATCAATTTATGCAGGCGGGCAAGCCATCGATGAAAATGACACACAAGGCGGGTGATAAACTGTTCGTGGATTTTACAGGACAAAAATTACAGTTGGTCGATGCGTTCACCGGTGAGATAAGTGAGCTTGAAGTTTTTGTGGCGATACTGGGATGCAGCCAGCTCACTTTTGTTATGGCGGTGCGCTCTCAATGCAAGGAAGATTTTATACTGGGCTGTGAAAGGGCATTGCATTTTTTTGGAGGCGTACCGCAGGCTATTGTTCCCGATAATTTAAAATCTGCAGTTACCAAAGCCAGTAAGTATGAGGCACAGCTCAATGACAACTTTGCCGCCTTTGCAGAGCATTACCACACGTTTGGGTTCCCTACGAGAACGTATAAACCAAAAGACAAAGCGCTGGTGGAAGGAGCCGTTAAGATCATATACAAGACCATTTTTTCTAAGATCGATCAAAACGTATATCACACACTTGACCAGATCAATCAGGACATCCTTATTCATTTAGAAGTTCACAACAATGCAAAACTCACCGGCGAAAATTATAGCAGGCGGCAACAGTTCGCAGAACTCGAAGCACAAACATTACAGCCCCTTAATCCTTATCTGTTTGAGTTGATGACGACTCAATTATCTACCGTAAACAAATACGGCCATGTGTTGCTAAGCGCAGATAAACGCTATTACAGTGTACCCTTTAAGTTGATCGGTAAACGGTTGAAGATAAAATATACCAGCACGAAAATAGAAGTGTATGACCAGGATGAAGTGGTAGCTATTCATGACCGCTTTTTTGGAAAGGGATTAAAGTACATCACCATACAGGACCACCTGGCCACGCAACATAAATATTTAGCGGAGTGGAACCCGCAGAAATTTATGGCCACCGCCAGTTCTATTGGTGAAGCAGTGGCGCAGTATATAGCTAAGATATTAGCCAGGGAAATGTATCCGGAGCAAAGCTATAAATCATGTTCCGGTGTATTGAGTTTTGCCAAACGGGTAGGCAATACCAGGCTCATCAATGCGTGTAAAAGAGCAGACGGCTTTGGTATATATAACTATGGCATCATCGACCAGATCTTACGTTCAAAAGCGGATGCCATCCCGTTTGAAGATGAAATATCGAACCCCGTGATGCCGTTGCACGAGAACATACGCGGACAGGATTACTACGAATAAATCATTAACCATTTAAAACAAAATAACAACCATGAACAAGGAAACAGTAAAGAAAATGGGCGACATGCGCCTCTACGGGATGCAGACTGCTTTTAAAACATTTGTTGAACTGCCGCCACCGGTAAGCTTCACCAATGATGAAATGGCCCAGTATTTAGTTCAGAATGAATGGGATGACCGCAAGCACCGCTCATTACAACGAAACATTAAAACAGCTAAGTTCCGCTATGTGGCAGATGCTGAAGGAATAGATTATGATCACAAAAGAGAACTTGATAAAAACCAGATCGACAGGTTGTTCACCTGTGAGTTTATTAAAAAAGGACAGGATGTATTTATCACCGGAAGCACGGGAACAGGTAAAAGTTATTTAGCTTCTGCCATTGGGCACCAGGCTTGTTTAATGGGCTTCAAAGTCTATTATGCCAATACCGCCAAGTTGATGTCCATTTTAAAATTGGCAAAAGCAGATGGCTCACAGTTAAGAGAATTGGCCCGGATAGAAAAGCAGGATCTGCTGATACTTGACGACTTTGGTATACAGGCCTTCGATGCAGGTGGCAGGGCGCAATTAATGGATATCGTTGAAGACAGGCACGGCAAACACTCTACCATCATTGCTTCGCAGGTTCCTGTAAAAAACTGGTACGACGTGATCGGCGAACAAACCGTGGCCGATGCCATACTTGACCGCCTGGTACATCAATCAGTTCGCATTGAACTGAAAGGCGAATCGTTAAGGAAAAACAGGAAAGAACCAAGTGAAGAACAGACAGATAAAAATATTAAATCAAAATAGACAGATAAAACATTACGTTTGAAAATCAAAAGCAGTTAGTTCTTTACCATTTTTTAGGCCCTAATAACCAATTTTTGAAACGGTGTTCTCAGGGGGTCACATTGCTCTGGCGGAAGGGGATCAGTTTGTCTGGTATTTACA
>CAIPPO010000043.1 GCA_903866915.1 uncultured Mucilaginibacter sp.
GCCTAACTCTTATCAAAGAAATAAAATTCCCTACCCAAATCGTGAATAATTGAAATGATTTTTCATCTGGGTTAGGCTTTATGTAAATCTAATAACTTATTTAATCAACTAAAAATCAAATTAAAAATTGGGTGTTTTCACCCCGCCGGTTCAAGCGTCTCTCTTGAACCCCAAAAAGTGTAAGCGTCACGCTTACACCATTCCTGCAGCAATTAACGCTACTTCGCCTTCATTTTATTCCCTTTAGGATCGTGGGTTACTTCTGCAAGACCCAGCGCCTCCATCAATGGTGGAATATACATTCCAAACCTGCCACGTAAGCCCCTCTTTAGGCCGTACCAACCACCAACAGGATTGCTTTCGGAGCGACCCCATGCTTCTACCGTACCTTCTTTTGCAGGTTTTTGCTCATCGGCACTGCCTAATTCCATCCAGTCGCCATGTTTTTTAAGCATTTCGTGCAAGTCGGCCAGGCAGCGATAGTCATACAGCAAAACCGTTTTACCTACGGTGCAAACTAAAACTTCCTTCCCGTCTTTCACATCCGTATGCATGGTATATTCCGAGCTCAACGGCGGCGTTTTTAGCACCAGGGGTTTTTCTTTTGTTCCGATTTTTTGATCCATGTTTTTTAGTTTAATTGCAGTAAGTTACGATGTACTTCTTTATTTCTGCCATACCGATGTATTTTATATTTCAGTCGAGCAGGAAATCTGAATCGAATAAAATTTTTGATAGCTAGTCATCATCCCTTTTGGTATTTTTGGTAAACCTTTTCACTTAAATATTATTTAAAACCAATTAAAAAACCAATGAAAAAAGTATTTATCGCAGTGGCGATGTTAATGGGCATTGCTGTTACTGTTAATGCCCAAACTCAGGCTAAACAAACCATGGGAAAAATGGCTATGGGA
The DNA here is from genome assembly GCA_903866915.1 of uncultured Mucilaginibacter sp. Classification (GTDB taxonomy): domain Bacteria; phylum Bacteroidota; class Bacteroidia; order Sphingobacteriales; family Sphingobacteriaceae; genus Mucilaginibacter. The sequence goes on from CAIPPO010000043.1 coordinate 915, forward strand.
AAAATGGAAATGAAGGATGGTGTTATGATGAGCAATAACAAAATGATGTTATGTCATGACATGTCCTGCACCCCTTTGACTAAAACTTACGCCTGTAAAGACGGTAGTAAAATTGCCATCGATGGTACTATTACCAAGGCCAATGGTACTAAATCAAAATTAAAGAATGGTTACGAGGTTGACCGTACTGGTATGGTAATGATGATTCCCCATGGTGAGGCCGGACATGTTTGTACTAAAGATTGTCCCAAATACATGAAAATGTAAGCTTGAAGGGGTTTTAAGGCGGCGCAATTTATTCGCTTCCTTCCTTTAGACCTTGAACGAGCCTTGTGAAAAGCCTTCCGAGTTTTTAAAACTTCGGAAGGCTTTTATGTTTGTTGCTACCGCTTAAATGGGATTAGCGCAGCTTCGATTAAGTCTGCGATTTCAAAAAAATTAGATGATAGATTTAGTATTTCATTTTCCAATGGATTTGAACCGGTCTTTACCCATCCCTGCATCAGAGTCAAGGGGCCGTAATTTGTACTTACATTTGGCCATTGGTGGGCAAATTGTTTAAACAGCTGTCTGAAAATCTCCGCAAATTTTCTGCTTTCTATCGTATAGCCCGGCAGTTTTCGCAATTTGAATGCGTGTATATTGTACATTAGTTTATGTTGCTTTAAAGCGGTATCGTTAGTCCAGATGGAAAAGAAAATCCTGGTTTCGGCGATTAGCGGGTCCTGTCCGCCACTTGCCCATGATTTCTTGTATAATTTTAAAAAGGCAGAATCCTGCTGGTATAATCCAAAGGCAGCTTCCAGTTTATTAGCAGCTAGCAGGGATTTGTCAACCCGGTTAGCAGCATATTGGAATTTTTCGAGATAATGTGCGGTATCCATAGCCGTAAATTTATGATTTTAATGACTTGCTTATAAAAAGGCAATTGTTGTTGGGATGATGGTCAAGCGACATCTTCCTCCTTCCTTTGATGCCCGGGGTAAGGTATCGCACAGGCCGGTATTTTCGAAAACCCCATAATGCAGAAATTTACAGTTAGAAAGCTCCCAATTGATATCCTGCACGGGGGGGGCATGTTTATTTCGTTTTTATTGCATTTATAACCCAAGCACACTCATTTACTAATGTTAACGATAGTTTGATCCAAAAATCGGCTGAATTCATTTTGCAATCTTTTATATTCCCCGATAATGTTTAACCCGTTTTCAGTTACTACTGCATAACCCCCACCTTTTCCGCCCCGATGAGAGGTTACAAGGGGTGAATTAAATTTTTCATTCCTATGTTTGATAATGTCCCAGGCTTGTTTGTTTGACATTTTCATTTGTAGAGCAACCCTTTTATTCGAAAACCTGCAAAACCGGATTTTACTTACTCTTCACTTTCTTCAACCTGTAAATTAAATCCGGCACCAAGGCCTTTAAACTGTTCCCAATTAGCCTCAGTGGTTTTTCGATGATAGCTTGATGCCAGCAGACCCGCTGAGAAAAAAACGGCGCCCTGTTTATTTGTTGTTTTGCCCGATATCCATTCCAGGGAAATGAAAATCTTATTTTTCATCAAAAGCCTTTGAGACTTTAGGTCGATCGTATAACTACCGGGCTTATTGCCAATACTGATCAATAAGTTGTTTGCCAGCAGATTTTTGGAGGGCAATCCGTTTGCTAACGAATAAATATTCAAGCGGAATGTACAGCTATCAAGTCGCGTTTGAGAAATGTTGAAATTAAATGAACGGAGCAATACATCTTTCTTTCCTAATGACACCACTACCCCAACTTCGCTTCCCAAAAATTTAAGCGGAAATCCAACGCTGAAAAATTTTGACTGGCTGGTATTTCCCACTGTTTTAATACGCAGTTTTTTTGCTTTGATGATTACTTCACTTAATTGTTTATTCTGTTTGGTTAATGTGATATCCGTACCTTGCTTTAAAAGTAATGCCAGTTCCTTCACGGTAAAGTTTTTTGATTGATAGCCCAGCGAGGATATTCGAATAATATTATTGACCAAAGCTCCTTCGACATTTAAAACGAAAAGCCCATTTTCATCAGAAACAGTACCACAATTTCCGGCAGGTATACCAATACTCACATAGGGTATTGAAGAACCAGCCTCTGCCGAAATGATTTTGCCCTTTAAGTTTAATCGGCTTAGGGTATCAATGTTGCCTGTTATTATTTTAGCAAAAGTTGCTAAACCCTTTTTTGATGATAGAACGCCATCCGCAGCCAGGTCATAGGCGGATTTTTTATCTCCTAAGTATTGCTCAAAGTAATTGAGCGTCAATTGATTGACCAATTCATAAGGTGTGCTTTTTACTGTGCCAATATGTGCTAAATCGCTAAAATCTTCATGATTGTAATTTAATAGTCTGATATAGGGGATTTTAATGTTCGCCTTGTTCAAAATCCGGTAAACACTATCAGGAATGCCCTCATCCAATTTATGGTCGCTCTCCAGGTAGGAATAGGGGCACATCAATGGGGAATGCTTGAGATCGTTGTCTGATAGCAATTCGTTAAAATCGGCATCTTCTTTTTTTCCCTTTCCATAATAATGCATTTCCGATCCATCTAATGATAGCAGCGCTTTAATAGCAGCATGATGCAAGGCTAAGACATTTGCGGCCAGTCCACCGTAACTATAGCCGATAAGGCCAATTTTTGAGGAGTCGACATTTCTGTTGCACATATATTTTATAGCAAAGTCGGCATCCTTAACCTGTTCAATCAGATCCGGATAGCTGGTAGTCATGTTCCCCGGATAACGCCCTATTGAACTAACTGAAACAACGATATAACCATGGCTTGCAAGATTTTCAAATAATGGGATGTTTTCATAACTCATCCCATTAAATGAACACATGTACACAAGCAATGGGAAATGGCCTTTTATTTCTTTCGCGTCAAGATGGCTTTTGGTGTTGACGGTTTTTACAGCAACGCTGCTATCCTCCACTGTAAAATGCTGCATTAATTCATCAGCTAAGCCATCGTATTTAATGCTGTCCTGGAAAGTATTTGCGCGCCGTTCGAATAAGTAAACAAAATAGCTGAAATTTAAAGGCGCATCTTTTGATCCCGATTCAGCGGGATACCAAACATCAATTTCTTCGGGGCGGTAAAATAAAGGATCGCGGATGGCCGCCCCTGTTTTATATCGCCTTGAACTATCGATGCTTTTAAATTCCCGGTAGCCAACATGATAATTGGTACCAATGTTGGTTGTTTGTGCCTGGCAAAATGCAGAAAAAACAAAGAAGCAGATTAAATATATCGTAAAAGCACTCTGAAACTTAAAGGACTTTTTCATTTGGAATTAGTAGTTGATGAAATTTAATGTAAATGAACAGCAACTGTTTTAATTAAACACATGTCTTGCAGTTTATTAACTTTCTTTAACATAAAAGCCTCTCCCGCCGGTTCATGCGTCTGACTTGTACCGCAAAAAGTGTTAGCGTCACGCTTAAACCATTACCCCGGCCAGCTCAAGCTACCCCCTAAACCCCACCAGTAACAACCCGCCCTCTTTTATCCAGGAATCTTTTAATAAAACCATATACAGGCTTCTCGTAAACCCAATAAATAAAGATCGAAATCAACCACAACAAAACAAAGTTTCTATCCGGTAATAAGACGATTGTTTTCAAAGCCAGGTTGACGTAACTGATATGGACCAGGTAAAAGGCAAAAGAAGCATTGCCCAACAGGATCATGATTTTAGAGGACAAAAACCTGCTGATCAACGTTCTTTCATCAACCAGCCCCCAGAAGAATAAGATGATAACAGCGGGTAATATGGTCAGTTGAATGAGGTTACCCAACAGGTATTTGTTGCTTTGGTCGAGCAGGTTTTTTTGAAAAGTGGTTAAAAACAGGATAATAGCGAGTAAACTGATGAGCCCAACCAACGTTTTGTATTTAAAATTATCCAGCAGGGCCACAAACCGCAGTTCATGATTTTCAAAATATCTGGCAAGCAGCATCCCAAATAAAAACAGCGCAGATTGGCCTGCAAAAGTCCCGGTAAGCAAAAAATCAAAAGGATAGAGGAACGAATAGCTCGCCAAAGAACCATGGTGCAATAAAATGCCTGTGCCCCAAAAAGCACCAAACAAGGCAAGCAGGAAATAAAAAACATACCCAAGTTTTTTATTGATCAGGAACAGCATAAAGGGTGCAAAAAAGTAAAAAGTCATTTCTACAGTTAGCGACCAGGCTTGCGCTATGGCATCGAGGTTATGCCGGTCCGAGAATCCATGAAAAAGGGAATAAGTAAACAGGCTAAAGTTGAAATTGCCATACCTGGCATCGAGGTAGTAAGCAGTTAAAACCAACCAGTAAACGGGAAAAATCCGGCCGATTCGCTTAATCAGATAACTAAAATATTCGCTCGCTGAGCCGACATTAACTTTATTGTAGTTATAGGCAATTAAAAAACCGCTCAGCACAAAAAAGATAGAAACCCCCAGGTAAAACTCATTAAATATTTGAATCAGAAAATGGGGATAATGCTCCTGTCGCCAGTATTTTCGGTTATGATACACAAAGATCATGCACGCTGCAATGCATCTTAGCCCGGTTAAAGCATCAAATTTTTTCCTGGTTGTCAAGGGCATTTAGTACGGGGCTTAGCGCATGCCCCGCAAAATAATAAAAATTGTAATAGCGTGCCGCGGGGCGCATGGCGGCTAAGGCTAAGAACACGGTTTTTCTTATTGTCATTGGGGGCGACAAAGCAATCGCAAGGAAGCAGGTAGGTGGTTTGTTATGTACGGAAAGCTCAACAGCAATACGGGCCTAAAGGCATACCTTGCGATTGCCGCGTCATTTCATTCCTCGCAAGGACATAAGAAACTGTCATTGCGAGGAGCCGGCGAAGGCCTTACGCGATGGGGGCGACAAAGCAATCGCAAGGAGGCAGGTACGTTGGTTTGTTATGTACGGAAAGCTCAACGGCAATACGGGCCTAAAGGCATGCCTTGCGATTGCCGCGTCATTTCATTCCTCGCAAGGACAATTTTAGGTTTGTCATTTCATTCCTCGCAAGGGACATAAGAAATTGTCATTGCGAGGAGCCGGCATAGGCCTTAGTCCCTAATTCCCCTTCCGGCTAACCATCACCACCGAATCTACCGGAAATTTAATACTATCTATCGGTTTAGCTTTAACGATTCGCAGCTGCTGAAGCGCTAAAAAAGTATGCTGCCAGTCGATCTTATCTTTTTTGTGCTGGTTTGATTTGGTAGTTGTATCCGGCGCAGTATAAAAATGAAGGATATTTTCTTTTAAAGGAGCGGTTAAATAAGCAAAGCTATCGGTTTGCAGGGTGATGACCAGGTTGCTGTACGTTTGGTCGGCCAAACCATATTCACCGGGTATAGTGGGCTTACCTGTGTCCAGATCTAACTCGTCAAGGTCAAGGCGATCATTATGCTGCAATTGCTTCAGCAGCTGGTCATACCTTGCCGTTGTTGCGTCAAAGCCCTCAATAAACAATTTTTCACCTTTTGGCCCGGGGTCCTTAAACTTTAGTGATTTTAAGGGTCCGATCTTTGGGGCGATCTCAATCAAAAAAGCAAATACCTTTTCATCGAACTTTGGCTTTTCACGCCTTTTCCCAAATTCGCGGTAATAATCTTTCCGGCTAAATCTGAAATGAAAATCCTTCCGGGTAGCCTTTGGATTATTTTTAAGAATTTCATTCTTCTTGATAACCCATGCGGTGCGGGTAAGCGCGGGCAGCAGGGTTTTGACTGACCAGCGGAATGTGGAGATCGTCAATGTCAGGTCGGAAAATACCTTGTTGATATCCTCACCATATGTAATCAAAAAAGCCCTTTCCAAAACCCCTCTTGCAACATTGAAGCCAATAAAATTATGGAAGGCCTGGCTGAGGTAATTGCCACGGGAGATTTGTATGACATCGAAAGCAAATTCCATTCTTTTATGCGAAGTGTTGTCATCATCGTAGGTGACGACATCGCCAAATTTTTGCTTGTCGTCCGGGTACAGTAATGGCACGGCTACATTGGTTGCCAGCGAATGACCATAGCAATCGGTAAGGTAATGCGCCAGCGCGCCGATAGCAAATGCATACTCGTTCAAATTTGTTGCCTGACTAATCAGGTTTTCTACAAAAGCGCCGCTCCGCACATAATGCACCAGATTGGTGAAATAAGGGTTTCCGAATGGAAAATAACCCATATCGGCAATCAGCGACCCGCCATAGGCATACGAGCGGGCTATTTCCAGGTCGGCATTGCTGGCAGCCGGATATTTTTGTTTAAGCAAGGGTAAAATGGCGCCATGCCATGAAGCATCGATCACTGCTTCATGGGCAAAAACGGAATAAGCTGCAGCATTTCTGGGTATGCCAAATAAAAAAATCAGCAAAGCAAACGCGATTCGTGTGCGCCATAAAAATTTCCTGCGAATCATCATTTAGGTTTATATAGCTATAAGCCAGTTCGGGGGGTAATTGTTTGAGTAAATTACTGGAAAAGAACTGAATGGCACCCGGGCATACCGTGCCATTGCCACTTTTTTTCATTTCCTTCCAGGGGCTTTATGCTGGGAAAGCATTTTTTTTATCCGAATACCTCTATGTCAACCAAACCACTACAAACTTTCGATAATTCTGTCTACAAACTTCAGTCTCTGTCGACCGTATTCATGATATCAAATTTGTATACCATGAACCATTCTTTCAAGTATTCTTCACGTTCCGCAACTACCGGTGCTACTGGTTTTTTTGCCTTAAAATTTACGCTTTTAATTTGCCTGCTTTTAACCTGCGCCTGCACAAAGGACAATCTGGATAACCGCATTTTACTGGCGGGAACCAAGTGCAATATCTATGCAGGGGTTTTCGGAACAGGTGGCATGCAGCCGGCACAACCCGTAACGGTTGTCAACATATACAGTA
>CAIPPO010000044.1 GCA_903866915.1 uncultured Mucilaginibacter sp.
AAACTTACGAAGTTTTTAAAACTTCGTAAGTTTTAGCATGAAGCAAAATAATGCCGTTTGTAAATGTTAAATTCAAAAAAGTTTTAACCAAAAAATCCTTCCAAGATCGATGGCAAGAAAGAAGTCAATTAGCAATATACCCACTTATGATGAACTAATTATCCCTACAGTCAATGCTTTAAAAAGATTAGGGGGTTCTGGAAGCGTTGAGGAAATTAATAGCAAAGTATTTGAAATCGCCAATTTACCAGATGAGGTTTTGCAAATATCTCACAACGAAGAAGGAACATTAGGAGAAGTTGAATATCGGTTGGCATGGAGTAGGACCTATTTAAAAAAATTTGGCTTACTTGAAAACTCGTCCCGTGGAATTTGGGCTTTATCTAAATCGGATATTGATGTTTCGAAATTAGACCAAAATGAGATTGTTAAGTTTGTTAGGGATCAAAATAAAAATGTTGAACCGAAAGAAAAGCAAGCCAGAATTAACAGCAATCAGGTTGAAATCGAGATAGATGAAGAGGTTAATGATGCAGAACAATGGAAAGAGCACCTTTTAAATATTCTTTATAATATTTCTCCTGCTGCCTTTGAAAGGTTGGCGCAACGTCTTTTGAGAGAAAGTGGTTTTTTTCAGGTAGAAGTTACAGGAAAAGTTGGGGACGGTGGAATTGATGGCAAAGGTATAGTTCGGGTAAGCGGCCTGCTAAGTTTTCACGTGATTTTTCAATGTAAACGATATAAAGGATCGGTAACTCCAAGTCAAATCAGAGACTTTAGGGGGGCGATGCAGGGCCGAGCCGACAAAGGGTTGTTTATTACTACTGGTTCATTTACCAGAGAAGCAGTAAAAGAGGCCACAAGAGATGGGGCTCCACCGATTGATCTTATTGATGGTGACTTACTTTGTGACAAATTGAGAGAACTCAAATTAGGTGTTGATACTATTGTAAGCGAAACAATAAATATTAGAAACGAGTGGTTTAATAACCTCTAAAAAAAATACAGCATCACCAAAGATTGCGGTTTGATCGTTAACGCTTCGCGTTCGATTATCTACGCTTCAAAAAGTGAAGGTTTTGCCGAAGCAGCAAGAGCTAAAGCACTCAAATTGCAAAAAGGAAATGGAGTTGCTGAAGGCGGGGGTGATTTAATACGATCCTGCTATAATACTAAATAAAGAGACATGTAAGATTTACGAAGTTTTTAAAACTTCGTAAATCTGTCATGCGGTACTGTCTTCTCCAAAACTTACGAAGTTTTAAAAACTCGTAAGTTTTAGCATCGGACCCATAGCTTAAGTCGTCGGCTTATTTCCTTTTCATCTAAAGACATCTTATGATGTTCAATAAAGCTTTCCAATCCGCCAAACCAATCTAACACTTCTTGTTTTTTCAAATTTGTTTCTTTGTTCGAAAGATAAGCAGGGTAAGATGAGTATTTGTAATCTTCCATATTTGCAACCAAGGCAGCGATGACCGGATTTTGATGTATATAGTTGATTATAGTAGTGAAATAACTGTCCGATGTTATTTCGGAAACCTTATACCTACCCTGAAACAAACTACCAACCCGGTCGTATCGTTTATTTATTGCCTTTGTATAGGAAATAAAGAAATTTTTAATTCCTTTCTCAAAAAGTAGTTCATCGTTTATTCGTACAAAAAAATGGAAATGATTAGGCATTAAACAATATGCATAAACATTACAGAAAGGAGAAACGTGCTTTTTAAACTGCAGCAGAAAGAAAACGTAATTTTGATCTTCGAAGAAAATAAGTTCTTTATTATTACCTCGATTGTATAAATGATAGTATGAATCTGATAAGGCTTTCACTCCGATAAATTTACGAAGTTTTTGAAAATTCGTAAATTACCTTGTGGGAAAACTTACGAAGTTTTTAAAACTTCGTAAGTTTAAAAGTTACGCAAACACCAACATCCGCTCCGGATACTTCATCGCGTAATTAGAAACCATATTCCGGATATAGTCATTGCCCGGATAGGGGGTTAGGTGGTTTTTCAAGTCGTCCAGTCCGTTTACTGCCAGGTTATGCGAAACGTAGCCCATACCATAAAACTGCCCTTTTTCGATTAGGATGCAACTGTGCTCGTCGTTCCTACGGCCCTCATCGCGTACCGCAAAAGTTGGCAACGTATCTTTCAGTTTATCAATGGCCCATTGTACTTTCTCGTTATAGCTATCCGGGTTTTCGATCCCTTCGCAGGCGCAAACCGGCCCGTTGGCCCCACTGCATAGCTCCGTATTGGTTTGGATAAAGCATAATTTAGGGCACAATTCAAAATCATCAATCAGCCGCAATAGGATATTCCGGCCATCAAGCAGCGAGTTACAGGTATAAAGCGGGGCGGCATGTTTACGCCTTTTATCTACTGCCAGGCGCATATAGCCGCGCTGGTCCTCGAAGCAATAGATCCCAAAACTGTGTTCGTATCGCTTTAATGAGCGGTTATATTTGGGCCAGAGTCGTTTAATCTCAATAGCTTCCAGTACAAAGGCTACCAGCTCGGTGCCGCAGTCCTGGTAGCTGATGTGGTGGATGTTTTTCAGAAATTCCTGGCGCTGGTAACCGGCATTATTGCCCGAAAAATGACTTAAAACCCTTTTTTTTACATTGCGCGCCTTGCCGACATAAATTACTTTCCCTTTCTCGTCGTGAAAATAGTAAACGCCCGGGGTGTAGGACAATTTGTCGATATCTTCTTTTGGCAGGTTGGGCGGCAGGGTTTGGTCCTTCGACTTTTGTTTGAGCATTGTCTGCACGTGGTTGCCGCTATCCTGTTGCAGTAATAACGAGAACAACGTTGCCGTTGCTTCGGCGTCACCGGCGGCCCGGTGGCGGGCATCATTGGCAATACCCAGGTAATGACAGAATTTACCGAGGCTGTACGAAGGCAGTCCCGGCATAATTTTACGCCCCAATCTTACCGTACATAATTTGGGCGATTGTAGTTCGTAGCCGGCATTCAATAAATGATGGCGTATGAAAGAGTAGTCGAAATTGACATTATGGGCCACAAATATTTTACCGTGAAGCAGGTGGTATATATCAGCTGCAACTTCGTCAAAGGGTGGGGCTTCCTGCACCATTTCATTGGTGATACCTGTAAGCGCCCTGATGTAAACCGGGATGTCTTGTTTTGGGTTAACCAGCGTGCTGTAACGCTGCGTTACTTTCTTGCCGTCGTGTAAACAAATAGCCACTTCGGTAATGCCATTGGCGTTGGCATGACCACCGGTGGTTTCTATATCGACGATGGCGTACATGTTTTCGAAATTAGTAATTTTTCTTGAGTCCGAAAGTCCCAAAGTCCGGAAGTCCGAAAGATGATTTACGAATGAAAATAAAAAAGACCTGGCATTACAGACAGGTCTCTTAATTATCTTTCGGACTTACGGACTTTCGGTCTATTTCTTCTTTACCTGCTGCTGCTGGCGCATCATCTCTTCCATGCGTGCCTGGAAACCTGATTTCTTTTTCTTGTCTTCAGGTTTCTTTTTGTTTTCCTGGATCTGGGCATGTATTTTCTTGTCGTCAACCATCAAACGGATGAGGTATTGTTGCAGGAAAGTAAACATGTTGGCCAGGAAGTAATAATAGTTCAAGCCTGATGGATAGCTGTTCAGCGTGATCAGGAAGATGATCGGCGTGATATAGCCAATATATTTCATCTGGCCGGTCGCACCTGATATCTGGTTATTGAAATACGTATAAACTAAGGTCGAGATAGTCATCAGCAAACACATTAAGCTGATGTGATCAGTGCCAAAAATCGGTGCAAAAGTGATTACCGAGTCATATGTGGAAAGGTCGTGCATCCACAAAAAGCTTTGCCCGCGCAGTTCAAATAAACTTGGGAAAAAGCGGAAGAAGGCGATAACGATCGGCATTTGCAGCAATAGCGGCAAACAACCACCAAGCGGGTTAACGCCGGCTTTCTTGTACAATTTCATGTATTCCTGTTGCAGCAGCGTAGGATTATCTTCTCCAACCTTGGCCTTGATCTCGTCCATCTCGGGCTTCAGGATACGCATCTTAGCCATCGACAGGTACGATTTGTATGTAAGCGGCGAGAGCACCAATTTCAAAATAACCGTAAGTGCCAGGATAACAAAACCATAGTTCCAATTGAATTTCTTCAACTGGTTGAAAATCGGAATAGTGGCATAACGGTTGATATATTTCAATGGTCCCCAGCCCAGGTTTACGATCTTATCGAGGTTGTGACCCTGCTCTTGCAGCAAACTAAACTGATTTGGGCCGAAATAGAACTCAAGTGGCAGGCTGCCATCAGTGCCGCGTGCAAAAGCCAGGTTGGCTTTCATTTGCTTCACATGGTTGCTTTCTGTTGCATCGGTTGAAACTGATAGATCGGATTTTTCCGCACCTGTTTTTGAGATCAGAACGCCCGAGAAAAAGTGCTCTTTAAAAGCTACCCACTGCATTTTCTTGTCGATGATGTTTTTCTGATCGTCTTTGCCTTCGCTCAGGTAATCAACATCATTGTCGGTATTCAGGTAAAATAAGGTAGAATAGGTACGGTCCAGCTTAATATCCTTTTCCTGTTTGCGCATACTTGCGGCCCAATTCAGGTTCAGGGTATTGCTGTTGGCAATAACATTATCCAGCCCGGTTGTTTTAATAGTTAGCCCAAGTTTGAACCCGGTGCCTTTTAAAGTATAGATGTAATCGATGAACTGTGTGGCGCTATAATTCAGTCGCAGCGTTACTGATGCCGAATCTTTTGCTGCTACACTTAAGTTTTGTGCGCTTGTGCTGAAAAAATAATCGTTGGTGTTGAAGGGCTTGTCCTGTACCCTGAGGTTTAGGCCGAAACTGTTGTTTTCATCTCCATCAAATAATATAAGTGGTTTTTTGTCATAGGTCTTAAAGTTTTTCAACTCGACCGAATAAACGCGACCACCTTTATTGCTCAGTTTTACCAGTAATTCCTGATTCTCGAGCGTAATAAATTTTTCGGTACCGGAAGAAGCCAGACCGAAGGGGATACCCTTTAAAGCAGCGGTATCAACCGCAGCGATCTTCTTTGAAGTATCTGATTTTATTGCTGCACGATCTTTAGCGCCAGCCTTAGCCAGCGCAATTGAATCCTGTAAATGCTTTTCCTTTTTGATCTCCGCATCCGAAGGCTTCAATAAAAAGTAGGAGCCTATCATGATCAGAACGATCAGAATAAACCCTGTTATTGTATTCTTATCCATTGTTAATTAGCGTACTTTGTTACTTCTTGCGGGCATACTCCAGCGAAGCGGCGACAAAGTTAACAAAAAGTGGGTGAGGATTAGCAACTGTTGATTTTAATTCGGGGTGAAACTGTCCGCCGATGAAAAAAGGATGTTTTTTGAGTTCGATGATCTCTACCAGACCATTGTCGGGATTGATCCCTGAAGGCACAAATCCGGCCTCTTCGTATTGTTTTAAATAGTTGTTATTGAATTCATACCGGTGGCGGTGGCGCTCGCTGATGCGCGATCTACCGTATATTGCTGCTGCTTTGCTGCCTTTTTTCAATTCACAAGCGTAGGATCCCAGCCGCATCGTGCCGCCTTTGTTTTTAATCTTTTTCTGCTCTTCCATCATGGCAATAACCGGGTGCGGCGTATGCGCATTCATTTCGGTACTGCTGGCATTTTTTAAACCCAAAACATGCCGGCCGAACTCCACAACTGCACATTGCATGCCCAGGCAAATACCGAAGAAAGGAATATTATTTTCACGTACATAACGTATCGCTTCAATTTTGCCCTCAAAACCGCGTTCGCCAAAGCCGGGTGCAACCAGTACCCCATCCAGGTTCTGGAGACGCTCAACTGCATTTTCGGGTGTTAGCTGTTCCGATGGGATGTACTCCACTTTTACCTTGCACTCGTTTTTAGCACCTGCGTGAATGAACGATTCAGTAATAGATTTATAAGCATCCGGCAACTCAACGTATTTACCAACCAGTCCGATACGTACCTCGGAAGTTGGGTTTTTTAATCTACCCAGAAAGTCTTTCCAGCTTTCCAGGTCCGGTTCGTTTTTGTTTGGCAGTTTAAGCTTGGTAAGCACGGTTTTATCCAGCTGCTCTTTCAGCATCAATAAAGGAACATCGTAAATAGTTGATGCGTCAATACTTTCAATAACGGCATTGATGTTTACATTACAGAACAGCGCTATCTTTTTCCGGATATCCAGGTTGATATGGTGTTCGGTACGGCAAACCAATATATCGGGTTGTATACCATATTCCAGCAGCATCTTCACCGAATGCTGGGTTGGTTTTGTTTTCAATTCGCCTGCAGCAGCCAGGAAGGGAATCAGCGTCAAATGGATCACCAGCGAATTGCTCTGCCCAATCTCCCATCTGAACTGCCGTACCGCTTCCACAAAGGGAAGCGACTCGATGTCGCCTACGGTACCGCCGATTTCAGTAATCACAATATCGTAGTTGCCACTTTCGCCCAGGATACGGATATTTCTTTTGATCTCGTCTGTAATATGGGGTACAACCTGAACTGTTTTTCCCAAAAATGCGCCTTCACGCTCTTTGTTGATCACGTTCTGGTAAATGCGCCCTGTGGTGATATTATTAGCCTGCGAGGTTGGGGTATTCAGGAACCGCTCATAGTGACCCAGGTCCAAATCGGTCTCGGCACCATCTTCGGTTACATAGCATTCGCCATGTTCGTAAGGATTCAATGTACCCGGATCGATGTTGATATAGGGGTCGAATTTTTGGATGGTAACGCGGTACCCGCGGGACTGGAGGAGCTTAGCTAACGAGGCAGAAATAATGCCTTTCCCTAACGACGAAGTAACGCCGCCCGTCACAAAAATGTATTTGGTCATGATGATCAGTTATTTTGGAACCGGTTTTTGAACCGTTTCCGGCTGTTTGTGTACGGGATACAAAAGTAGCAATAATTTTGGTACTGCGACGGCTCAAGTCACATTTGTTGAAAAGGTTTTGGTTGTTGAAAAACGATTTGAAGATTTGGCGATTTGAAAATTGAAGCGAAACCGCTTTCCGATTTTCAAATCCTCAAAATCCCGGATGTATCAATCTTTTTCAGGATAAAAATACGCTCGCGATAATCATTTCAACTTATCCAGATTGTATTGGTGAACATAGTATTGCAACCTGTTAAAGCTAAAATCGGTTTCTGCCTCAAATTTCTCAAGCAATGGGCCGTCATCAGCAATCATTTCCATGAAATATTCTTTTGGTTTTTTTTGAATCGTTTGGTCATCTTGCGCACCGCCGTTATATACCGTAGTTGTTTTTAGCTTTTGTAAGGGCGCGTAATCCTTACTGACAAACCAACGAGTGGAAATGCTGCTTATTTGCGTGTTGGTGTTTTCACTGGAAGTTACCTTTTCATATAAATTAATTCTTCCTTTTTCAAGAATTGCTATGTATCCGATCTTTCCTTCATCTGCGACTGCGATTGCAACGAATGAGTTCTCATTTCCTGCGATATGATACTCTTTGATATTAGAAGGCGAAGCTGAAATAAATTTGTTATTGGTTGCAGAAAGGGGTTTGTATTTTACTGAACCAAAAAAAAGCGTTTTTATTTCACATTTAATTGTGTCATTGTTATTAGTAATAACATAGCTATAATTGATATCTTGAGCAAATAACTTGCAAAAAGGAATCGCCATAGCAATAAAAGTGATGAAAAGAAACCTGTAAATTTTCATTTAGGACGTTAAGCAACTAAATATCGTCATTTAAAACGATTTTTTTAAGTTCTTTTGGCGTTTGATGGCGTAGGTTTCCAATTCAGTTTCAGCTAAACTGGTGGGCAATTGGTTGTCCCGATAGCTA
>CAIPPO010000045.1 GCA_903866915.1 uncultured Mucilaginibacter sp.
AATCGCTGGTTTCAACACGTGCAATATCAACCTCCTCGTCGGTACGGAAACGGTATTCAACCAGTTTGCCGCTCTTTACGTTACGCATACGGGCCTGGTAAAACGCGCGCAGGTTACCGGGTGTACGGTGTATGAATTCTTCAACCTGCACCAGCTCGCCATTGAAGCGTAGTATGCTACCGTTCTTTATATCAGATGCTTTAGCCATAATATTTTATTGAGGCGCAAACTTAGGCACTTCAAGCCAAAGAAACAAGGACACGATGATAGGATTTGTGTGATTAGCAGGAAATTAGTTCGAAAGTCGGGAAGTCTGGAAGATGACGTTAGGGTACCTTTCGCATTTTAAGTGCATCTATAAATAACAATTAAAACCAAAAAGCATCTTTCCAACTCAGGATAGCAATCGGGATGCGGACTTTCCGACTTAAGCAGTAAATTTGCAGCCATGATCGAAGTCATATTAAAAAAAGGTAAAGAAAAAGCCGTTCTGCAACGCCACCCCTGGCTGTTTTCAGGCGCTATCGAACGCGTCAAAGGAAAACCTGCCAATGGTGATGTGGTTAAATTGCTGAATGATAGGGGTGATTTTATGGCCTACGGGTTTTACAATGGGCAATCCCGGGTGGCTTTGCGTTTGCTGGATTGGAATGAGGAGACAGAGATCAACGAAGATTGGCTGCGAAAAAAAGTTCGGTTAGCTGTTTCAAGCAGGAGCAATTTGCTTACCCCGGCAACAAACACCTACCGGCTGATATTTAGCGAAGCGGATTACCTGCCTGGATTGATTGTGGATAAATATGCTGATTACCTGGCGGTACAGGTGCTAACTTCGGGAATCGAGCGCCTGATGCCGGTAGTGATTGACGAACTGGATAAACTTTTAAAACCGGAAGGGATTTTTGATAAAAGCGACGCTTCTTCCCGGGCGCATGAAGGGCTGGAGACCAACCATGCTGTTTTGGCCGGCAAGCACCCGCCAGAATCGGTTGAAGTGACCGAAAATGGTGTAAAGTATAGCATCAACATCGCTGAGGGGCAAAAATCGGGCTTTTATTGCGACCAGCGCGATAACCGCGATATCGTTGCAAAACACGCCAAAGGCAAAAAAGTGCTCGATTGTTTCAGCTATACTGGCGGCTTCACTTTAAATGCGCTTAAAAATGGGGCATCATCCGTTTTGAGTGTTGACAGTTCGGCCCTGGCTATTGATACCCTGAATAAACATATCAGTTTGAACAATTTGGATGCAAGTAAACATACTGCAGTACAGTCGGATGTCAATAAACAGCTGCGTATTTTGCGAGATCAGGGCGATAAATTTGATATCGTAGTACTCGATCCACCAAAATATGCGCCGTCGCGTTCGGCGCTGGACAAGGCTAGCCGGGCCTACAAAGACCTGAATCGCCTGGGGATGTTATTGCTTGAAAGCGGAGGCCTTCTGGCCACTTTTTCCTGCTCGGGAGCGATGGATATCGATACATTCAAACAGGTTCTGGCATGGGCCGCGCTCGACGCTGGCAAAGAGGTGCAATTTATCTACCAGTTTTGCCAGCCCAAAGATCATCCGGTCAGAGCCTCCTTTCCTGAAGGAGAATATTTAAAAGGCTTGCTTTGCCGGGTGTATTGATGAAGCCTGGCGTCCAGACCTCAGCAATATCTACAGAAAACTAACCCCACCATAGTTCGAACTGATATTAATCACCCGGTCGCTACCGCCTTTGCCGATATGCCCCCGAAAATTTTTGGTCGGCTTCCAGCCTTTATCTTCGTCTGATGGTGTTTTTTCAGTGATTGTAACGGGTGCATCGCCATAAATGAATTCACCGTATTTTACGGTAATATCAAAATCGGCGTTGGTTGCATTATTGATACCTACTTTCAGGTTCGAATAGCTGCCGCTATAAGAAAAACTACTGAAGTTCTTATCCAGGTCATCAACAACAACATTCCCGGCATAGTGCGCATTGATATTACCTTTAGCCGTTATCTTACCAATCTTCACCGAACTGTATCTGAACTCGCCATTCAACTGATCGGCTGCATCCAGAGTCAAACTACCATAGCTAACAACCAGATCGGCCGAGGACAAGGTGCCAATTTTGGCGCTCCCGTACCTCACAACGATATGGTTGTCTGGGTGATTCAAACCTTTGCCTGTAAAGCTTCCGTAGCCCATGTTAATGTTCAATTTGCCTTCAAAATCCGGCACTTCGGTAGCGCCATAGCTATTATCAATATCCAGTCCGTTTTTTGATGGCATATAAACGGTGTAGTCAACCTCTATTTTGTGGTGATTATTTTGGTTATTGAACATTCCGTACCATATAGAATTGCTGCTGCCAAACCTGGTACTAAACGAAACCACGTCACCTTCTTTATG
Organism: uncultured Mucilaginibacter sp.; assembly: GCA_903866915.1. GTDB lineage: Bacteria > Bacteroidota > Bacteroidia > Sphingobacteriales > Sphingobacteriaceae > Mucilaginibacter. The sequence continues at coordinate 2,387 of CAIPPO010000045.1, forward strand.
ATCGGAAATGGTAATACCATCGATCATTTTTTGAGCAGTTTCGTCGCTATTTGCATAGCTGTGGATATTGATTTCGACTTTTACTTCTGGTTTGTTCCAGGTATTGACAATCACTTTTCCAAACTTTGTATCAATTCTTAGCTTGTCGTTGGCATCTACCGGATACGATTTGCTATAGGTTTTTACTTTTTCGCTGATTGCACCCTGGGCGCCCTTATCCTCATTCACCCACTCATTGATATTCTCGCCCAGGTTTTTAAAAACCGGACCCAACTGGTTATCGAGGCTCCTTAAACCTTCATTCAGGTTATGATTCAGACCGTTCATCGCAATTTCAAGCTGTTTGATTCCCTTTTTGAGATCCGACCTGTCGTTTTGCGATGTTATCTCCGTTTTTCCGGCAACAGCCGAAGTGTCCTGCGCCTTTGCGGTAGCAAAGCCCGAAAGTGCTGCGCACAGCACCAATGCGTTTTTATATGCCCTGAGTTTCATTTTTCTCGTCTTTTTTCATTTGATTGTAGTGTTCAAGAATATTCAGTTGCTGGTTAAGTACCTCGGTCTGCGCCTGCAGATTTCTGATCATGGCCAGCAGTACCGCTTCCTGGTTCGGACTGCCAGGTAATTCGCCATTCAATCGTTTATAGGTCGAGTCCATCGCAGCGATTTCTTTGGAAAACTCCCGGTATATCTCCGGATCGTTTTGGCTGAGTGTTTTTAACGCCGAGCGCTTTGAAGCAACCAGCGAAACATATTGCGTTTGCTGTTTTGCATAAGTAGGGTTGATTGCTGCATAGTCAACCGCCCGCTGCTGCTGAAAATGCAGGTAAGCGATAAAACCTAAACCCATTACCACAACGACCGAGGCAGCCACTTTCAGTACAAAGCGGAGCGAAAACATTTTAGTATCGCGTTTTTCGTTCACTTCGTTTTCAGGCGGCAATTGCGATGCAATCTTCCTCCACAAACCCGCCGAAGGCTCCAGGTCGTCAAATTCTTCCCGGTTATTTCTAACCAAATCCTCTAATCGCTTGCTCATCTTCCTATTTCTTTTTATTAGTTAATAGCTCGTATAATTTTCTTTTTGCCCTCAAAAACTGGGTCCTCGAGGTATTTTCCGATATATTCAATATTTGTCCAATCTCTTCGTGGTCGTATCCTTCCAGCAGGTATAGCGACAGTACCACGCGGTAGCCATCGGGCAAAAGTTTCATCGCTTCTTTTACTTGTGCAACCTGTTCGAGCATTTCCTCATCGTCTTCCAGCTCACTATCCGGAATATTTTCCAGTTGGTCCTCGCCCAATTGCACCAGCTCCAGTTTGCGCTTGCGCAGCAAATTGATAGCACGATGAACAACAATCTGTTTCAGCCAAAGTCCAAAAGTTGTTTCCTGCCTGAAGTCCTTTATCCGGTTAAACGCATCCAGAAAAGCCTCCTGTAAAACATCTTCAGCCTCGTCAACACTGCCCACGATCCGAAAGGCAACGTTCAGCATTGCTTTCGAATACAATCGGTACAGCTCATAGCAGGCTTTTTTACTGCCCTGCTTGCACTCCGCCACCAGGGCATAATGCTTATCGACGTAAATGGCTTCCAAATTTTACAGCTTTCAATTATAAGACGCCGGGTTTTCGCGGACGTTGCATCTTGCAGGAAATTAAGGTAGGAAAATGAATGCGAAGTGCGAAGTGCCAAATGCGAAATGATTATTTTAATTGCGGAGTGCGAGGCGCCAAATGTTTAACTGGACAGCTGTAAGAATCGATTTAAATAGGTACTTGGGTAATAGATTGTTTAATGACACAATTATTTGAGCACTACCGAAATAATATTCTCTCTAATAAGAATATCCAGCTTCAATAGTTACCTCCCAACACTCCGCATTTGACACTCCGCACTCCGAATTCCTTTTCTTCCTCATTCCGCATTTGGCACTTCGCACTCCGCATTTAAAAAACGATCTACCTCCATAACGGCACAATCATACCTTTCCTGCCCGATGCCTGAGATGATGACATAGTTGGCATTCAGGGCTTGCAGCTCTTTGTGCCAAACATCCATAAAATGGTCGCGCATGTGGGGGAAATCGCGGAGGGGGTCTTCTTCCCAGGGCATGTCGATGCTGAGCAGGAGATACAGATCGTAGGGGTGTTTGGGTAATTCTTCCAGCACTTCCTGTGGGGAGCGGCCAAAGGTATGATCGCTCCAGATTTTAACGGTGATAAAGGTGGTATCGCAAATGAGTAATCGGTTGGCTTTGGGCAGGTAGTCCTGTTCCAGCGCCAACTGCCCGTAAAACATATTGATCTCGTCCTGCCAGGTGGGTGGTTCGGTCAATGCAGCGCAATAGTCGCGGGCAAATTCTGGTACCCAAACGGTATGGTAATGTTTTGCGAGGTAGGCGGACAGTGTTGATTTACCGGTAGATTCGGGACCAACTATAGCGATTTTTTTGATTGCGGAGTGCGGAGTGTCGATTGCGGAATTGCTCATTTTAAAATATTAGTTCCGTATTCAGGCCAATTGCTTCCGGTATTCTTTTTTCCAGTCGAAATAACCAAAGGCAGCAATGATAATGAGGATAACAAACATGAAAGCGGTTGCCTCCAGGTGCTTTTTGTAGTACACCACCACATAAATAATATCCACAAAAAACCAGATGGCCCAATTTTCCAAAACTTTCCTTGCCAGAAAAACCTGTGCAACCAGGCTGCATGATGTACAAAAGCTATCAATATAAGGATAGGCCGGTGGATCATAATGCAGGGCATCTGCAAAAGTGATCAGTGTGTAACCGAGCACAGGAGTTGTAACCACAACGATGATGATTGATATAATCGCCTGCTTTTTGGTGATGCTGGCAATAGGCGCTTTGTCTTCAGTTTGCGGATGTTTTGCCCAGAACCACCAGCCATAGATGCTGGTTACACACAGATAAACATATTGCAGCATATCAGCATACAAGTTGGCCCGGCCAAAAATATAGATATACAGGGCGGTACTTACTATGGCGATCGGCCAGTTCCAGATACTATTAATTGATGCCAGGTAAACACATAGCAGTCCTGTGATCACACCAATGATCTCGATCCAGGTAGTTTGGTGCCACCAATCTTGCAGCGCGTGGATAAATTGCATTGTTCAAATATAATGGTGGCGCGTTAAACTTGGTTAGCATTAAAAAACATCGAATTTAGAATAATGAATGTTGCAGTGTTGTATGTATCAATTTAATACCTAGATTCAACCGACTATGTACTGTTTCCTTCGAGATTCATTATTCGAAATTCATCATTCGATATTCAACATTTCCACTACCAGATCTTCACCCTCTTCTCCGGATCCAGCCACATTTTATCGCCTTTTTTGATATGGAAGGCTTCGTAAAACTCGGGGATATCGGTAAACGGACCGTTGACCCGTAACGAAGCCGGTGAATGCTCATTGGTGAGGATCTGGCTCGATTCCGCTTCTTTTCTTACGGATTCAAGCCAGCCGAGGGAATAACCCAGGAAGAAACGCTGCAATGGCGTTAAGCCATTAACTGGTTTACCCTCTTTGTATTGCTCTGTTTTTTCGAATGCGGTCAGGCCGATGGCGATGCCGCCGAGGTCGGCTATATTTTCGCCTTGAGTGGCCTTTCCGTTGATATGCAGCCCATACATTTCATAACCGCTGAACTGATCTACCAGCATTTTTGCCCGTTTTGAAAACTTTACCGAGTCTTCGGGTGTCCACCATTCTTTCAGGTTACCCTGTGCGTCGAACTGGCGTCCCTGATCGTCAAAACCATGTGTCATTTCGTGCCCAATGGTTGAGGCCGCAGCATAGCCATATACTACTGCATCGTCTACATCCTCGTCTTTTACGCCGGGTATCATAAACTGTGCCGCAGGCAGCACGATCTCGTTATTTGATGGGTTATAATAAGCATTATATGTTTGCGGTGTCATGCCCCATTCGGTACGGTCAACCGGTTTACCCAGTTTATCAGCATTGAACCTGAACCAGAAATTATTGGCATTCAGGATATTTAACACATAAGGCTGACGGCTGATTGCTAATGTTGTAAAGTCTTTCCAATGATCGGGGTAACCCACTTTAGGCATCACCTTCGCCAGTTTGGCATAGGCTTTTTGCTTGGTAGCCGGACTCATCCAATCCAGTTTAGCAATATGCTCTTTGAAACTTGTGCGCATAGCTTCCACCAAATCTACATAACGCTTTTTGGTTTTTCCAGGGAAATATTCTTTTACAAAAAGCTGCCCGAGTACTTCTCCCATCAAACCATTCTCGGCGTCGAGCACCCGTTTCCAGCGCGGGAGTTTCTCTTTACTGCCCGACAAGACAGTTCCCCAAAACCTGAAATTCTCATCTTCAAATGGCTTACTTAAATAAGGTGAACAGGCTTCCAGTAAATTTTTACGCAGGTAAGCCTTCCAGGTACCTATATCAAATGCCGTAAGCGCTTTATTCAATGCCTGGTAATATTCAGGCTGTCCTAAAATAACCGTATCAACATTTTTAAAGCCTGTTTTTTGAAAAAGGTTATTCCAGTCAATCAATGGCGTCAATTTGCTTAAATCCGCTATGGTTAATTTATTGTAATTATGATAGGGGTCGCGCAGGTCTTCTAACTTCCGCGAATTTTCGGCCAGCAGCTTCTCAAGGCTATAAACCTTGTTGCTGATGAGGACCGAGGCCCCGGGGGCAAGGCTGGTCAATTTAAACAATGCAGGCAAATGTTTTATCTGGTAATCCGTACGGATATCAACGCTATGCTGGTCGGTATTAAAATAATAGTCGCGGTTAGGCAAGCCTATACCTGCCTGCCAAAGTTGCAAGACAATTTTGTTGCTGTTTTTTGCATCCTGCCCAACATAGGCCCCTATCGGCGTACCAATCCCAATAGTTTGCAGGTGCGCAAATTCGTCGACCAGGGTTTTGATATCATTCACCTGGTCAATTTTATCAAGTTCGGGCTGAAGGGTAGTAAGCCCCTGCTGGGTGATGGTGGCGGTATCCATGCCGGTATAATAAAAATCACCTATCTTTTGTGTATTGGTACCTCTTGGAGCTTTAGCCGCAATAGCATCCTCGCTGATCTTTTTCAGGCGGTCGCGAATATCTTCTATCACCACATTTCCTATCCCCCAGCTGGCATAGGCAGGCGGTATTGGGTTTTTCTTCAACCAACCACCATTAGCGTATAGAAAAAAATTATCACCCGGCTTCACCGTAGTGTCGAGATTTTTAAAAACCGGGTCAAGGGCGGGATCGATACTTTGATGGTTACTGCAGGAAGCAAATGCCAAAAATCCGATTAAAGCAATCGGCATCATCATCTTTTGTGCTAGTTTCATTTTCATAACAGGCAAAATTGTTCAGTTTAACAGACGACCTATGTAGTAAATAAAGGAATTTTAAATGCTTTGTAAAGGGTAAAATTAGAAATTGCTAATAAATGCCGTGAAAAAAACCTGACAGCGAAACGTCAAAATAATAACAAATTTTCCTCAGCGTGTCCAAACGGATATCAACTTTTCCGGATTCAAGCCGGGCAATATTGATATTGGTCTCGCTGTAAAACTTCTCCTGGGTCACCTGGTTTTGTCGTCGCAGGTTCTTGATTTGCAGGGCGATCTTCTTCTTAAACGCTTCTTCCGATCTGTTAAGGTATTCAAAGTCAGTTAATAACATAACGGCAATTCCATTAATCAGGGTTATCAGGTTGCAAGCTAATAAATAAATCTAACAAACTAATTTTTACGTTTGCAACAACATTGTTATCGGGCCAATCCAAATTCAGACGAATTCGTCATTGTCTGTAACGCGGTGTGGCCCTACATTTGTAAAGTAATGCTCGACTCTGCATTACATCTGTGAAACAAATTTAAGTGACATCTACCAATGAAAAACTTTATTTGAATTCTCAGACACCCAGGCTGAGTGTATTTGTTCTTTGTTTTGGGTTTAATCAATAGTTTAAATTAATTAGGGGAAAGAGAACTTTGCATAAAGGTTCTCTTTTTTTGTGCTCTCATTTTTTACTATGCGTGCATAGCATTACATTTGAGAAAACCAATCAACGTTTCCATGCATTTTGAATTTACCGAAGAGCAATTAATGATACGCCAGGCTGCGCGAGATTTTGCGCAGCATGAATTGAAACCAGGCGTAATAGAACGCGACGAGCATCAGAAATTTCCGGCCGAACAGGTAAAGAAACTGGGTGAGCTGGGCTTCTTGGGTATCATGGTTTCGCCCGAATACGGCGGTAGCGGTATGGACACAGTATCCTATGTATTGGCGATGGAAGAGCTTTCAAAGATAGATGCTTCGGCTTCGGTGGTAGTTTCTGTCAATAATTCATTGGTTTGCTACGGATTGGAAAAATATGGCTCCGAAGAACAAAAACGCAAATACCTGGTGCCCCTGGCCAGTGGCGAAGTGATAGGCGCTTTCTGCCTGTCGGAGCCCGAAGCCGGCTCGGACGCTACCTCGCAACATACTACGGCTATTGATATGGGCGACCATTACCTGCTCAACGGTACCAAAAACTGGATCACCAATGGCGGGACAGCATCCGCCTACCTCGTCATCGCCCAAACCCATCCCGAAAAAAAGCATCATGGTATCAATGTGCTGATCGTTGAAAAGGGGATGGAAGGCTTTACCATCGGACCGAAAGAAAATAAATTAGGTATCCGCGGCTCAGATACCCATTCGCTGATGTTCAGTGATGTTAAGGTACCGAAAGAGAATCGCATAGGCGAAGATGGCTTTGGCTTTAAATTCGCGATGAAAACGCTGGAAGGCGGGCGCATAGGCATAGCTGCGCAAGCATTGGGCATAGCATCGGGAGCCTACGAATTGGCACTGGAATATGCTAAACAGCGCAAGGCTTTCGGAAAATCTATAGCCGATCTGCAAGCCATACAATTTAAACTGGCCGATATGGCAACCCAAATTGAAGCAGCACGCCTGCTTTGTTTAAAGGCAGCCTGGTTAAAAGATCAGGGTCTACCATACGCTCAGGCAAGTTCGATGGCTAAACTTTATGCTTCTGATGCGGCTATGCGTACTACCGTTGAAGCAGTACAAATACACGGCGGATATGGTTTTGTGAAGGAATACCACGTTGAACGCCTGATGCGCGATGCCAAGATCACGCAGATCTATGAGGGGACCTCGGAAATTCAAAGGATTGTAATTTCACGGGAAGTACTCAAATAATACCATACTTTTCCTTTACTTTGGAATCTATATTAATTTAATAGACTTTCAGATGTATCGTAAAATCTTGTGTTCAATTTTTTCATTTATCCTTTCTTTTAGCCTGGCAAATGCGCAAAGCCATCTGAAAGTTGGCACCTGGCGCGGCGAATTAACAACGAAATCGGGCAACACGATACCTTTTGTTTTTGATGTAAGGCAAGTTGGCGCTAAGCAGCAAATTTTTATTCACAATGCTTCCGAGCGTTATCAAGTAAGCAATGTTCGGCAGGTAAGCGATTCAGTTTTTGTCCGCATGCCCCTTTTCAACTCTGAATTTAAACTGAAATTGGATGCCGAAGGCTTAAAAGGCTCCTGGATCAAGCACTATGGCGATAGTGACGCCTCGATGGATTTTCATGCCGAACCGGGCAAAAACTGGCGCTTTTTTAGCCAGGTACCTCTCCCAAAATATAAATTAGGTGGCCGCTGGAGCGCCATATTTGTAGATGGCGGCCATGCTGACACCACAGTCGGCGAATTCACGCAGGTTGGGTCAAGGGTAACAGGTACGTTCCTGACCACCACCGGCGATGACCGCTTTTTGGAAGGCAGCATTAAGGACAATAAACTTTACCTTTCAACTTTCGACGGTGGCCATGCTTTTACCTTTATAGCAGATATTACCGATAACAATACCCTCACTAACGGCGTGTATTATGCAGGCTATTCGAGCGTAAGCCAATGGACTGCACGGCGAGATGCTAAAGCCGAATTACCCAACGCCTACTCTTTGACCAAACTGAAAGCGGGTTATAAAAAAATAGCCTTTACTTTCCCGGATATCAATGGCAAAAAGGTGTCGTTAAGCGACCCCCGCTACAGAAATAAAGTGGTCATCATCCAGCTTATGGGCTCCTGGTGCCCGAATTGTATGGACGAAACCAATTACCTGGTGAATAATTACTATAAAAAATACCACGCAAAAGGGGTCGAGATCATTGGCCTGGCCTATGAGCGCACAACTGATTTTGCCAAATCGAAAGTTACCCTGCAACAGCTCAAAACCAGGTTTAATGTTCCCTATCCCTTATTGATCACCGGCTTTACGCCCGCGGCAGGAGAACCTGTAAAAAGTTTACCCCAGCTGGCTAATTACATGGGCTTCCCAACCACCATCATCATCGACAAGCACGGTAATGTCAGCAAGATACATACCGGCTTCAGCGGCCCGGGAACCGGAAAACACTACACCGAGTTTATCGCGGAATTTGAGAAATTGACTGATAATTTATTAGCCGATAGATAGTCCGGAAGTAGGAAAGTACGGACTCAAAAAAACTAAGCCCTCTCCTCCCAAATCATACACAAATGCAAAATAGTTTCTACCGCCTTTTGCATGTCCTGAATTGATACCCATTCGTGTTTGCTGTGAAAAGCATGCTCCCCTGCAAAAATATTCGGGCAGGGCAGCCCCATAAAAGATAACCGCGAGCCATCGGTCCCTCCGCGAATGCTGCATAATTTTGCTTCAAGGCCCGCCCGTTGTATGGCCTCCAAACCATAGGCAACTATTTCGGGGTGCTGGTCGAGCACCTTTTTCATATTGCGGTATTGGGGTTTGATATCAAGCGTAAAACTGGTTCCAGGGAATCGTGCTATCACACCTTCAGCTGTTTCCCTGATCACTTCGGCATGCTGCTTTAAAAGCTCATCCTCAAAATCGCGAATAATAAAATCAATTTCGGCGCTTTCCACATGCCCCTGTATGCTAACGGGATGCACGAAGCCCTGCATGCCTTCGGTTCGTTCGGGCGAAAGCATATGAGGCAGCTCAGCAATGATCTCGCCGGCTATTTTGATCGCACTTTGCATTTTACCTTTCGCAAAGCCGGGGTGCGAACTGATACCATTGATGGTTAGCCTTGCGCCATCGGCTGAAAAAGTTTCATTTTCGAGGTTTCCGGCACTCTCACCGTCCATGGTATAGCCGGCGTAGGCTCCGAGCTTTTCCATATTTACCTTATCTACTCCCCGGCCAATTTCTTCATCCGGAGTAAACAATATCCTGATCGTACCGTGTTTGATCTCGGGGTGATGGACCAGCTGGTAGCAGGCATCCATAATTTCAGCAACTCCGGCTTTGTTATCAGCGCCTAATAGCGTCGTACCACTGGCAGTGATCAGGTCATTGCCCAGCTGTGCGCGCAGCTGGGGGTGATCAGCCATTCTGATGATCTGTGCCAGGTCATCCGGAAGTGCTATATCCAGTCCCTGGTAGTTGCGGTGAACTAAAGGCTTCACACCGCTTCCACTGCAATCGGGGGCCGTATCCATGTGCGAACAAAAACAGATTACCGGGATATTGGCTTTATCGCTGTTTGCGGGTATCGTTGCATAGACATAACCAAACTCATCCAAATGAGCGTCTTGTAACCCTATCGCAATTAATTCGTTTACAAGAATATTCCCCAGGTTTTTCTGTTTTTCAGTCGATGGAATAGAATCAGAAGCGGGGTCAGACTGGGTGTCGATTGTTACATAATGTAGAAATCGCTGTGCGACTGTAAAATTTAACACGGAATTTAGCTCCATAATTGACGTTTATATCGATAGAAATTTTATTTTTGACAAGCCATAATTAGGCCTGGTCAAAACGATTGTACAATATTGATTAAAATTAGGCATTGAAAAAACTCATTTTACTTTTCGTTTTCGTGTTTTCTGTAGTGCTGGCAAAAGCACAAATGGGTTATAACTACAAAGAATTTGCAATCGGTTTGGACGTCGGTTATGAACGCGGCTATACGAATGTACAGCGACAGGATAATCACATCGGCGAGAGCATAAATTTTATTTACAATTATAGTCCTTATGTACCCGTTTCTGCAGAATTACAGTTTGGTAATTTATCGGGTGGCGGAACAACCCCGGCAAGAGACAGGTATGGCCGGCAATACACCAATAATTTTGAGGCCTTTCTTGTGCATGCTGACTTTCAATTAGGTGAAGCAATTGATTACTCACAAAATGATTTGCTTAATGCACTCAAAAATTTTTACCTGGGTACAGGCTTCGGCTTGGTTTTCAATAATAACACCGTACAGCGTACCAACTTATATCCCTGGAACGGGCCGCTGACCTATGTATTTCCGGGAAAAAATAACAGCATTAACCTAACCGTGCCTTTACGCTTTGGGTATGAGTTTAAAATATATAACGAATATTCAGAGCCATATATGGCCATTGACCTGGGCTATGTACACAATATTGTATTTGGTTCAGGTCTGGATGGCTATGACGATCCGCGTACGATATTTAAACACAACTCACAGGACCAATACCGCCAAATTACTATTGGCGTTAAGTTTAATTTTGGCAATATCACCTCTTACAATAAACTGATCAGGCGTTTCTAATACTTTGAACCTGGAAGAAATACGCGATCATTGCCTGGCCAAGCCGGGTGTATCCGAAGGGCTTCCTTTTGGCGAAGACACGTTAGTGTTCAAAGTTGGCGAAAAACTTTTCTTACTTTCCAGTATATCATCTGGCACACAATTCAATGTCAAATGTGACCCCGAACTCGCAATAGAACTTCGTGAACATCACCCTGAAGTACAACCCGGTTTCCATATGAATAAAAAACATTGGAATACCATACATACCAATGGTAGCTTAAGCAGGAAACAATTGATTGAAATGATCGATCATTCGTATGATCTTGTTTTTAAAAGTCTGCCAAAGCAAATGCAGGAAGATATCAAGGGCGCTTAACGGTTTCTGAAATTTACAAAAATAACTATACCTGACATTTGCAGGCTAGCTACACCCGGCGCGGTACGCCAACGTATAATTCTTCTTACACATCGCAATAAGTGAAACGCAGGATTATATTTGTTAAAATTTCTTTCCATGAAAAGATTAGTACCTGCTTTAATATGCTGTTTACTGTGTATACAAACCAAAGCGCAAATAACGCCATTTGAAGCCAGCAGTGATAAGAATTATACCGCAAACTATGCCGAGATTATTGGCTACTACCAGAAGCTGGTAAAACCCCATCCACAATTGCGCTTGTTCAATTATGGCACAACCGATGCAGGCAAGCCATTAACACTAATCGTTTTATCAAGAGACAGGGTGTTTGATCCTGTGCTTATCAAAAAGCAAAATAAAAGAGTACTGCTTATCAATAACGGCATCCACCCCGGCGAACCGGAAGGCATAGACGCAACGATGATGCTGGTGCGCGACCTGTTACAAAAGAATCAATTACCCAAAAATGTGGTATTGTGTTTTATTGCTGTATATAATATCGACGGATGCTTAAATCGCGGCATTTCGCGTATCAATCAAAACGGACCCCGCATGTACGGTTTCAGGGGCAATTACAAAAACCTCGACCTTAATCGCGATTTTATCAAAGCCGATAGTAAAAATGCATTGGCGTTTGAGAAAATTTTAAATACCTGGCAACCCGAGGTATTTCTGGATAATCATACCAGTGATGGTGCAGATTACCAGTATGTGATGACGTTGATCGAAACCCAAAAAGATAAACAAAACCCCATCCTTGCCGATTATACCTCCAAAATTCTTTCCCCCGAATTGTATAAACGCATGGCCAAAAGCGGTTATGAAATGACCCCCTACGTTGATGAAAAACAAGAAACACCTGATTCAGGTATCGTTAGTTTTTTAGAGACGCCCCGTTTTGCAACCGGGTATACTGCGCAGCACAATATCATCAGCTATATTACCGAGACCCACATGCTAAAAGCATTTGACAAGCGGGTATATGCCACTTATGATTTTATGGTTGCTTTGATTGACGTGTTTGAGCGCGATGCTAAACTGATAGGCGAATTAAAGCACAAAGCCGATGAGCAGGTAAAAAACCAAACAACTTTTGCGCTTAACTGGCAGGTCGACTGGCAGCGTTATGATACGCTGGTGTTTAAAGGCTATGAAGCCGGACACAAAACCAGCGAAGTAAGCGGACTACCCCGTTTGTTCTACGACCGCAGTAAGCCATATACCAAAACCATCAGGTATTATGATAATTATATACCTACCCTGGAGGTTAATAAACCAGTAGCCTACGTGATACCTCAGGCATGGAGTAAAGTGATTGAGCTGTTTAAACTCAACAATATCGTAATGCATCGGTTAAATCACGATACTACGCTCGATCTGCAGGTATATTATATTGATGATTACAAAACACCATCCCGTCCTTATGAAGGTCACTATTTGCATAGCAACGTAAAGCTGAGCGCCACCAACCAGCGCATTCATTACTATGCCGGCGATTATGTTGTGTTTACCAATCAAGCCCTTAACCGGTATATTGTTGAAACACTTGAACCGCAGGGTGTGGATTCATTTTTTGCATGGAATTTCTTTGATTCAGTTTTAGGTGAAAAAGAAGGCTACTCCGACTATGTTTATGAAGACGTAGCCGCTGAACAACTTAAAAACGATCCCGATCTGCGCAAAAAACTGGAGGATGAGAAAATAAAGAACCCCGACCTGGCCAAAAGTGCCCGGGCACAATTAAACTTTGTGTACCGCAACTCACCTAATTTCGAAAAAACCTATCTTCGGTACCCGGTTGGCAGGTTGCTGACGGATATAAAACTTGACATTCAATAAATGGAAATAAGCCAAATATTCCAGGAGGCACCGGTAGCTTGTGTTATCTTCGCTATCACCCTGATCACCAGTTTCATTGCCTTTTCGAACGACTGGGCGTATGAAAATTTTATCCTGCAGCCCTATTATGTTTACAAGGGCAAAAGGCTATATACCCTGATCACCAGCGGGCTTATTCACCTCGACCTGATGCACTTGTTCTTTAATATGTTCTCTTTCTATTTTTTTGCTTTTACGCTGGAAGCAAGGATTGGGCACTGGCAATTTGGATTGCTTTATGGAATAAGTTTGATTTTAAGCGACCTGCCTTCGGTTGTGAAACATAAAGACAACTACAACTACCGCAGCCTGGGCGCCTCTGGGGCTATCAGTGCGGTTATTTTTAGCTTTATCCTTTTTAACCCGCTGGCAAGCATGGGGCTCATTTTTTTGCCTGGCGTTGATATACCCGCCGCTGTTTTCGGCATATTGTACCTGATCTATTGCTCTTATGCTTCTAAACGCCAATGGGGTAATATTAACCATGACGCACATTTATTCGGAGCTTTAGCAGGGCTAATGATAACAGCCGTATTAGTGCCGCATTCATTAGGCGATTTTGCTAGTATCATCAGCGAGAAACTGAGATCGATCGGGCATTGACCAGGTCGCCTTCGGCACTGAGTAGGAAAGTCATTGGATTTTCAGGATCCTTGATGATCTCGAGCAAAAGGTAGCCCCACTTTTTCCAGAAATTCTCCAGCACCTGGCCATAAGTTTTGTTTTGCCAAAAATCAAATAGGGGTTTGCTGCTCATACCGCGTAATGGCATGGCTTCGATATAGGTTTCTTCGCCAACCGGGAGTACGTTATATTCGGGTAGCCGGTTAAACAGATAGGCCGAATAAAAAATACGTGCATTAAATTCTTCGAACTGGATGGGATGTAATGTATGTCCCTCTATTTTTTCCAATAACTCTCGGTGATAATTACGATTGCCACCATTATCCTGCAGGCAAATGATCAGCCCAAAATCTTTCATCCGCACCGAAAATATCAGCGTATTGATTTCATCACGGTATAGAAATTCATCTTCGCCATTGTCAACTTTAAACAGGAAAAAGCTGAATGGTGTAAAATCTTCAAAGATCACCGGCAGGTAAAGGCTTTGCAGCATCAGGTGCAGGTTGCTGAATTTATGGATGAGGGATTGAGATATATTAAATTCCTGCCCCTGACTATGTTGCTGTTTGATACCGGTTTGTATCTCGTTAAAAATAATACCATAAAGTATCTTACCCGCCCATTGAAATAGATTCACTTGCTGAAGCTCCTTAAGTCCCTCATAACCCCGGCTAAATGCTTCAGCAATTGAGGCTTCTGCCGGTTCCAGCCATTGTTCATTTATTGTGGCAGAGCAGGGAATTTTCAAATCTTTATAGGTAGCGATACTTTCGTCTAACAATTTAAAGGGCTGATCGGCCAGGTTATAGGCATTCATCAACCAGGCAGGGAAAACCTGGATTTTTTCCTCTTCCGAACTCAAAACCTGCCCGCTCAAAAAACAGGTACGGTTATTAAAATTAAAATTTTTAAAAGGGTAATAGATCTGCGCCGGCATGGCGGCAAAGATAGTTAGGAAATTTAAACGGCGATATGGTTACGATTTATGGCAAGTCATTTTTTTTAGTAAATATCCGCAACTCACCCCCTGCCCCCTCTCTTCAAGGAAGAGAGGGGGTTTTTACTTGCGGGAAACACGAGGACTTTTCCTCAATCACCAATACCCTCTCTTCTCTGAAGAGAGGGTCGATCCGCGAAGCAGGATCGGGGAGAGTTGCGAGGCGGACTTTCAACTCACCCCTTGCCCCCTCTCTTCAAGGAAGAGAGGGGTTTTTACTTGCGGGAAACACGAGGACTTTGTTGATACAATAAAAAACGGTTGCTTTTATTTTTCCTCAATCACCAATACCCTCTCTTCTCTGAAGAGAGGGTCGATCCGCGAAGCAGGATCGGGGAGAGTTGTGAAATCACCCACCCCCTATGCAAATAACCCTTAAATCTTTAGCTTTGGAATTGAACATGAAACTAACTTACCACCCCTACGAACTCGAACTGAAACATGCTTTCACAATCGCGAAGTTTTCCCGAACCTCAACGCCTTTGATTTTATTAGAGATCACACACGAAGGCTTCACCGGGTATGGCGAGGCCTCAATGGTGCCCTATATGGGTGAAAGCATACAATCAGCAACCAGCTTTTTAACTAAAGTAGAGGTGACACAGTTTAAATATCCATTTGATTTTGCTTCCATTATCAATTACCTCGATAGTATTGCTCCGGGTAATCCTGCTATTAAAGCCGCTATAGACATCGCATTGCATGACCTGGATGGCAAAATAAAGAGACAGCCCTGTTGGAAGCTATTGGGTAGCGATCTATTCAAAATGCCGGTAACCAGCTATACTATAGGTATTGATACTCCTGAAGTATTGATAGAGAAACTAAAGGACACGGTCGATTGTAAAGTAATCAAAGTAAAACTCGGTCGCGATAGTGATAGGGAATTGATCAATACCATTCGTTCGGTAACAGACCGGCCACTTTATGTTGATGCAAACCAGGGCTGGACAGACCTGCAGCAAAGCCTCGATTTATGTTACTGGCTTAAGGAGCAGGGTGTACTATTGATAGAACAACCCATGCTGAAAACCGACCCGGAAAGCAACGCCTGGTTGAGCGAACGCAGCCCCATTCCTATTATTGGCGATGAAGCTGTGCAGCGTCTGTCTGATGTTGAACAAGCTGGTAGCATTTATAACGGGATCAACGTGAAGTTGATGAAATCAGCAGGGATTTTTGAGGGGCATCAAATGATTGCACGCGCAAAAGAGCTTGGCTTAAAAGTAATCATGGGCTGTATGAGCGAAACAAGTTGCGCCACGCTTGCTGCTGCAGCGCTGGCACCTCAATGCGAATGGGCCGATATTGACGGCCCGTTTTTAGTTAGCAATAATCCCTTTAAAAACCCGGAATTCAGCGATGGCAAGTGGATGCTGGGTAACGAAGCTGGACTAGGCTTGAAAACTTAGCCCTATCGTCCATTGCTAATCATGGGCAATTGGCGCAAATTGGAATAGCCTCCAATAAATCGCGCCAATAGCCAATGAACAAATTCAACAGGTTTTCTCTGGCAAAGAAAATTGCCAGTTTATTTTCCCCCTTAGGCTGATTACCTATTTGTCGCTCAACATAATCGGGTTGCCTTTATTAGCACCGATAATAATCACTTTAGCGTTCGCCGAAAGCGCAATTTCCTTCTGAGCCTTGATACTTTCATAAATCAGCTGCTTATCGGAAAGTTGCGTAGAAATGATCTTCTGATAATCGGCAATACCCTGTGCTTCAACGCGCTTCCTGTCGGCTTCCTGGCGTTCTTTTTGTAACACAAACTGCATTTTCTGTGCATCCTGTTCTGCCTGAATCTTTGATTCGATACTCGCCCTTACAGATGCCGGCAGCGTAATATTCCGTACCAATATTTGTTGAAGAATCAAGCCATTCTTTGCGAAACTTTGCTCGATGGTCTGGGTGATCTTATTCTGAAATTCCTGCCTTTTAGTAGAGTACAGATCTACCGCCTGGTAATTAACGGCATTATCACGAATGGCTGTACGAGACACTGGTCTAACAATCTTTTCCTCGTAGTTGACGCCGATATTCTGCATAATATAGGGTGATTTAGCCGGGTTTACCTTGTAAAGTACAGAAAGGTCGATTGTTACCTCCAACCCATCTGACGACAAAATACGAATGGCATCATCGCCGGTTTTTGCACCTTCATCGGTGATAGCACTCATCGTATAGTTTTGGGTCTGAACATTAAAATTGGTTACTTCAACCACCGGGTCGATGATATGCAGCCCGCTTTCGAGTACGTTATCCTGTACTTTGCCAAACAGCGTTTGTACGCCAACCTGACCTGGTTCTATTACTTTCAAGCTGGTTGAAAGCAATCCAACAACCACGACTATCACGCCAACGGTTGTAACTAAACGGGAGAATCTGCTGCCTGGTTCGGGCGAGCGTTTGAGCACAATGCCTACTACGAGCATGATGATCCCTAAAATTGCTATAAACATTGTTTTTTATTTTTGAGGTTTCTTTTGCATGTTGCGCACCTCTTTCAGGAGGCGGATCTTCAGCACCACGAGCGCTGCGCCAATAAACACAGCGCCAGCAACGTATTCGTAATGTTTCCCTTTAAAACCATTAAATATCAGCACCAGGCAAATGAAAATGCAGATATTGTAAAGTACATTCAATGCCAGTTTTTTACCCATGGCTTAGTAAACTTGAATACTGGGATCAATTTCTTCGGCCCAGGCCAGGATACCACCCTGCAGGTTTGCCAGGTTGTTAAAGCCAAATTGTTGTTCTAATTGCATAATTGCTGCTGCACTGCGACGACCGCTTCGGCACATCACAACTACTGGTTTATCTTTTGCTATCTGGTCGGATTCGATCAGTATACCACCCAATGGTATTAATACGCCACCGAGGTTTGAAACCTCGTATTCAAAATCTTCACGAACATCTACCAATTGGAAATCTTCGTTTTTATCTAACAATTCTTTTAGCTCCTGTACGGTTATTTCTTTCATTGCATAAATATTTAAATCAAATGTAGCTTTTTATTGTATAATTAAATCAAAACCTGATTTGTAACAATCAGTACCTATCAGCGTTTCATATATGTTTGCGTAGAAAAGCAAGCCGCCATTGTCTATTTTTGAACTCTGGTCAAATGGGCAAGCTATTGAACAACAGCTGAATAATAAATACATCCCATGAAAAAAATTACCCGCTTCTTCTGGTTCTGTTCCGGGGCACATACCGGTACGTTAAAAAAATACCCAATAGAGCAAAACAAATATGTTGGCATTGGTGCTACCATATTTTTTACCGCTTTATTTGCTTCGCTGTCGGGCGGCTATGCCATGTATTTTGTGTTTAACGGAAGTGCTTTTGCAGTTGGCTTTGCCATCCTGTTCGGTTTGATCTGGGGGCTGGCTATTTTTAATATGGACCGCTACATCGTCTCCAGTATCAATAAAGAAGGAACTACCAACCAGCAGATCTTACAGGCTTCGCCCCGTATACTGCTGGCTATTATGATAGGCATTGTGATCTCGCGCCCGCTCGAACTCAAAATTTTCGATAAGGAGATCCGTGATAAGCTGAAGTCGGCTTACCTCAAAGGACAAAGCCGCAAAATTGACACACTTCAGAAAACCTACAACCAGAAATACGCTATGGAGCTGGGCAAAAATACCGATCTGAAGAAAGAAAAAGACTCGCTCGAAAAAGACATCAACAGGTCGCGTTATCAAATGAACCAGGAAGTATTTGGCGATAAATCCAATCAAACTTCGGGCATCAAAGGATACGGCACCTACGCCAAACAAAAAGAGGCTATCCTTCAGGAAAAACAAAACCGATTGAAAACAGTGACGGAAGACCTGGGACAGATGGATAATTACCTTGGGGCACGCAAAGACTTTGAAGGGCTCAACAATACGCGATTGTTTAACAGCCACGAATTAGATAGTCTGAGTAATATCGCAGGCTTCTCCGATCGTAACTGGGCGCTTGGTCAGCTCAGCTATAACGACGATGGTACCCGTAACCTTGACATTTACCTCGCCATATCGTTCATAGGCTGGCTGTTTATTTTATTCGAATGTCTGCCCGTTTTTGTAAAATTGATGTCGCCCAAAGGGCCTTATGATGTTGCCCTGAGCAAGGTATCAGAAGCCAATATTTACCAGGCAGAAAAAGAAAAAGAACGCAATATGAAGGTTACGGATGAGGTTTATGACCATAACCTGGAAGAAGATATCGCCCGGCAAAAAAAGATCATCAGCGCCCAATCTGAATATGATTTTGAACGACATAATTTCGACTAGGACACGATTTTAGGATTTTAGGGATTAAAAGCTGATCTTGATTGAATCCTCTAAATCTATAAATCGTGTCGATTTGAGGGATTAATTGCTGATCTTAATTGAATCCTCTAAATCCATAAATCGTGTCGATTTGAGGGATTAACACAGCTGATCTTATTTGAATCTTCTAAATCCATAAATCGTGTCAATTTGAGGGATTTTTAGCTGATCTTATTTGAATCTCTTAAATCTATTATTCGTGTGAAACGATTTAGCTGAAACTTTTTGTAGTGGTTTCTAGTATATTTGCTTTATGCAACTGTCGTCCAATGAGTTAAAAGAAATAAAGAGTTATTTTACTGGCAAACCGGTAATTAAGGCTTATCTCTTTGGCTCTTATTCAAGAAATGATGCCAGCAATGAAAGTGATGTAGATATTTTGGTCGATCTTGATTATTCGAAACACATCGGGCTGGGGTTCGTTCAGATGCAGCAAGACCTTCAACAAAAGTTGAAAAAGAGAATAGATCTTTTTTCAACAAAAAGCATTTCAAAATTTCTTCTTCCGTTCGTAGAAAAAGACAAAGTATTGATCTACGAAAGGCAGGCTGGGTGATCGCCAAAGATTGCTTCACATCTTAGATGCTATATCTGAAATAGAATCCTACACAAATAGTGTTGACATTAGCACTTTTCTCTCAAATTCAATGATGCGATTTGCCTGCGTAAAGCAAATCGAAATCATCTGAGAAGCAGCAAATTTTATCTCCTCTGAAACTAAATCTTTATTTTCCGTTTTAGAATGGAAACAAATTATCGGCATGAGGCATATCCTTGTTCATGAATATTTTGGGATGGACTTCGAGCTTATCTGGCAGATTATTATAACAGATTTACCAGAGCTTAAGCAAAAGATTGAAATTGTGCTAAACGCTCATTTGTAATAAAATTAAAGCGTGCTTCTTTTTAAACACTATATTGGTCTAAAAAGGATTAATCGATCACTCTTTAATGAATCTTTTAAATCCCTGAATCGTGTCAATCGTGTCCTCCAATTAGCTATTTAATAGTAAATTCAACCCCGATACAAAAGCGTTTATTTTTTACATGAAAAAGATTTATTTGATTATTGCGGTGCTTGCTTTATCATCGGCGGTGTTTGCCCAGACTGAAAAGCCACAAAAGGCCATCTTTTATTCTATTTCGTTTCCAAATGCGGTTCACCATGAGGCCGAGATCGTATTAACGATACCTGATGCACCAACTGGGGCTGTCAGATTGCGCATGAGTCGTTCGTCAGCCGGGCGATACGCCACGCACGAATTCGGTAAAAACATTTACAATGTAAAAGCAAGTAATGTTGATGGCAGCGCCTTATCGATCAAACAATTAGAAGGCGACCTTTATGAAGTGGCAGAACATGGTGAAACGGTCAAAATTAGCTACACATTGTATGGCAATTGGACCGACGGAACCTATGCCGGAATCGACCCAAGTCATGCTCACCTGAATATGCCTGCAACCTTTTTGTGGGTAGTAGGCGAAGACAAACGCCCCCTGAAGTTTGAATTTAACGACCTGGACCAAAATGGCTGGAAAGTAGCCACACAATTAAAGCACGACGGCGATAATATTTATAGTGCCCCAAACCTTCAGTATATGATGGATAGTCCAACTGAGCTATCAGCCTATAAGGTCAATAGCTGGACCGTGTACAATAACGGCAAACCTGAAAAAATAAATGTAACTATCCATTCTGACGATGACCAGGCAACGGTTGATGCCTTTGTTAAACAGGTACAACGCATGGTATTAGAGGAAAAAGCCGTGTTTGGAGAATTGCCTGCATACGACTATGGCGAATATACATTCCTGGATGATGTTTATCCAAGCAATTCTGGTGATGGTATGGAGCACCGGAACTCCACCTGCATCGTGCACCCGGCTCAAAAAGTGGCAGGCAATGAATTGCGTCTGCTGAGTACTTATTCGCACGAATATTTTCATAGCTGGAACGTAAAACGGATCAGGCCAAAATCGCTCGAACCTTTCAATTTCGAACACGCCAATATGAGCAGCGAACTATGGTTTGCCGAAGGCTTTACCCAATACTATGGCGAACTGGCACTTGAACGTGCTGGTTTTCATGATCTTGATGATTATACCCATACACTTGCGGGTTTGGTTAACCAGATTTTAAATACACCCGGTGCAGCCAGATTCCCCGCCACCCAGATGAGCCGGTACGCGGTATTTGCCGATGCAGGCGTCTCTATCGACCCGAATAACCAGGCGAATATGTTTACCAGCTATTACACTTATGGTGGTGCAATTGCGCTGGCACTCGATCTGCGTTTGCGAAGCGAATTTAATTTGACACTCGACGATTATATGCGCACCGTTTGGTTAAACCGGGGAAAGCCTTATAAGCCTTATACCATACCTGATCTGCAAAGCGACCTGGCCAAAGTGACTAACAATCCGAAATTTGCAGCCGACTTTTTTAACCGTTACATCAACGGTATCGATAAAAACGACTATGCCGCATTATTAGCTAAAGCTGGCCTGTTGCTTCAAAAAGCAAAACCGGGCAAGGCATGGGCCGGTCCGCTAAGCTATATCCGCAATCGTGGTCGCTCAGGTGATGCACGGACGGCAGATAACGATGGGCTTGCAGTACAGGTGAGTATAGCGGGAACACCGATCTACAAAGCCGGGCTTGATGTGGGTGATATCATTATGAAAGCTGATGGCAGGGATATCAAAGACGTACAGTCGTTTAACGACCTGGTGGCGACTAAAAATATTGGCGACAAGATAGTAGTAAACTATAAGAACCGTACCGGCGAGCACCAAACTACCATAACACTTGAAGAAAACCCGGCTTTTGAAATTATCACCTTTGAAAAAGCAGGAAAAACGATAACAAACGAACAAACAGAATTCCGTAACAAATGGCTGTCAACCAAAGTCAAACAATAATGAAAAAAGTACTGTCAATGATCGCTTTCATCGCGATCGTATCTTACAGCTATGCCCAGGATGTAAACAAACTGATCAACCAGGACGATGTGACCCGTATCATCAGTACGCTTGCCGCTGATGATATGCAGGGGCGCGCCACCTTTACACCGGGTATCGAAAAAGCTGCAAAGTTCATCGAGTCTGAATATAAACAGATCGGTTTGGTACCGATGAAAGGGAATGATGGCTACAGGCAAAATTTCTCTATGATCAAAACCAGCCCGGTTAAGCTTGAAGTTAGTATAAACGGTTCGGCTTTACCGGCAGAGAATATTGCCGTTTCCGGCACCACATCATTTACCTGGAACCAGCAAAATGATGTAGAAATAGTAAAAGTGACACCTGACAAAGATCTGCGGACGGTTTATATGACCGCACTGCGCAGTAATAAAAATACGCTGATGCTGATCGACCCTAAATTCAGTGACCTCTTCAAACGTTTGCGCAGCCGGACGGAAGGTGGCAGTGTTTCTTTTAAAGGTGCGCCGGCTGATAGCCATTCACTTGTTTTTGTACTCGGCGCATTTGATGATGTCAAATCTTTAGCCGTGAATGTTGAAGTAAAAAGCCAGGAATTGCCCTTATTTAATATTGTCGGCGTTATCCCCGGTAAAACCAAGCCTGAAGAATTTGTTGTTTTTTCGGGACATTATGATCATTTGGGCATCCTGAAACCTGTTGGCAAAGACAGCATTGCTAACGGTGCCGATGATGATGCTTCCGGCACTACAGCAGTGATCACGCTTGCCAGGTATTTCAAACAATTAAATAACAATGCCCGCACACTTATTTTCGTAGCCTTTACTGCCGAAGAGATCGGTGAGCATGGTTCAACCTATTTTGCTAGAACTGTCGAACCGGATAAAGTTACCGCTATGTTCAATATAGAAATGATTGGAAAACCATCCAAATGGGGACAAAATTCGGCCTTCATTACCGGTTTTGAACGCTCTGATTTTGGTAAAATATTGCAAAAGAATCTAACCGGGACCTCCTTTAATTTCTATCCCGATCCGTATCCAGACCAGAACCTGTTTTACCGTAGTGATAATGCCTCACTGGCGCGCGTAGGTGTTCCGGCACATACCATTTCTACCGATCAGATCGATATCGATAAATTTTATCATACAGTAGGTGACGAAGTGAGTACATTGGATATGGCCAATATTACCTCAACCATCAGAGCTATTGCATTAAGTGCAAGGTCTATCGTGGATGGGACAGATACGCCGACAAGGGTACCGAAACTGGAAAGATAAATTTAGTATTGTAGAGGCGCTAAATACTGCCTCTCTACAATTCCTTCCGCATCACGTAATCATTCATCCAGTATTTGCCGATGGGGATATCCTCTTCATAGGCAATAGTAAAACCCATTTTTTCGTAAAAACTTTTGGCTTTATTAAAGCGGTTTACATTGAGATCAAGGGTATACTTGCCGGCATCCAGCGTACGCTGCGCAACCTCGTTGATCAAAATTTTTCCATAACCTTTACCCTGCGTTTCGGGCAGGCAATACAATTTATGTAACTTGTAGATATCGGGATTTTCGTCACGCGGCGAATACCCGGCGAAAGCTACAGCCCACCCCTCTTCTTCCAGCAAAAGATAGGTCTGTGAATCGTTTTCGATCTGAGCCTTGATTTTTTCGAGCGAATAAATTTCTCCAAGCATAAACTCGATCTGCTCTTTTTCCAATATCGGCGAATAGGTCACCCACCAGGTTTTTTCGGCGATCCGGCAAATGGTTTCAGCGTCGTTAATGTCGGCTTTACGGATAGAATACATGCCCAAATATATCAGAACAGGATCAGAGACACAAAATTGGGTTTATAGCCGATCAATATTTATACCGCTCTCCCCATATCTTTTTAAGTTTTTCTTTGGTCTCGTATTCTTTCGCATTATTACCCGGCTCGTAAATTTTGGTCCCCCTGATAACATCAGGCAAAAAATCCTGGTCGACAAAATTACCTTCAAAGCTATGGGCGTATTTATATTCCTTGCCATAGCCGATGTTCTTCATCAGTTTGGTGGGTGCATTGCGCAGGTGCAGCGGAACGGGGAGATCGCCCGTCCGGCGTACCAATTCCATGGCGGCACCGATTGCCGTCGTAGCCGAATTACTTTTGGCTGAGGTCGCCAGGTAAATCGCTGTCTGCGATAGGATCAACTGAGATTCGGGCATACCAATCACATTCACCGCATCAAAACACGACTGGGCTAGTAATAAGGCATTGGGGTTGGCATTTCCTATATCCTCCGAAGCGAGAATGAGCATACGCCGTGCAATAAATAAAGGGTCCTCGCCACCCATGATCATCCGGGCCAGCCAATAAACTGCGCCGTTCGGATCGCTTCCCCGCATCGATTTGATGAAAGCTGAAATGATATCATAGTGTTGTTCACCGGCCTTGTCGTACAAAGCCATGTTTTGTTGCACATGCTCCAATACGATCTCATTAGTAATTTCGATCAATGGTGTATCAAAAGCATTGATCAACAGTTCAAAAATATTCAGGAGTTTACGCGCATCACCGCCGGAAAGCCGGAGCAGCGCTTCGGATTCAACGATATTGATCTTTTTCTCTTTCAAAACCGGATCTTCCTGCATGGCCTTGTCGAGCAGACTCAATAGGTCTGCCTCATCGAGCGATTGCAGGATATATACCTGGCAGCGCGACAACAGTGCGGAGATCACCTCGAAAGAAGGATTCTCCGTTGTCGCACCGATAAGCGTTACGATACCGCGCTCAACTGCTCCGAGCAATGAATCTTGTTGCGATTTAGAGAATCGGTGTATTTCATCGATGAACAGGATCGGCAGGACTTCGCCTTGTTCCTTCAACAGGGAAGCTTTCTCGATCACTTCCCGCACATCTTTAACACCCGAATTGATCGCACTCAGTGAAAAAAAAGGCCTTGAAAGCGTTTGCGAAATAATATAGGCCAATGTGGTCTTGCCAACACCCGGCGGCCCCCAAAACAGCATAGAAGGCAGCGAACCCGATTCGATGGCTTTGCGCAACACCGCACCTTTGCCCACCAAATGCTTTTGCCCCGCGTAATCGTCGAGGTTTTTTGGGCGCATGCGTTCGGCTAATGGCGGGAGGTTATTCATTAGCGTAAAAATCAGAAGAATAAACACCAAATCCTAAAAAGGTTAGTATTTTCGATCATATTTATGAGCATCAGCCGTTTCAACGACGCCAATTTCCATTCGCTTTGCGACAAACTGGCAGCAAGGGATGCCGACCTGAAAACGATCATCGGGGCGCATGGCTACCCCGCTTTCTGGTCGCGGAAAAATAGCTTTGAATCACTTGTCCATATTATATTGGAGCAACAGGTGTCGCTGGCCGCCGCCAATGCTGCATTGAACAAACTGAAAGCGCAGGTTCTTGAACTCAGCCCGGTGCTGATCCTCCTATTGACCGATGAGGAAATGCGGGCATGTTATGTCAGCAGGCAAAAAGCTGCTTATATCAGGAATCTGGCTGAAGCACTCGCAAGGGGCGATATCAAACTCGAAGAATTTACAGAAAGCCCTGATGACGAGATCCGCAAGCAACTCATCAGCCTAAAAGGCATTGGAAACTGGACGGTAGATGTTTACCTGATATCGGCACTACATCGCGCTGATATATTTCCAATTGGCGACCAGGCGGCAGTAAATGCCCTAAAAAGAATCAAAAACCTGCCACCTGAAACTACAAGAGATCAGTTGTTGCCTATCATTGAACTATGGTTTCCTTACCGAACTATGGCTGCAAAACTATTATGGCATTATTATTTGAGTTCGCCAAAGCCTTTAGCCTCCAAAAGAACTTGATTACAAAATTCGAAACGAGGAGTTCTGCCAGTTTTATTAAAATTCGATAGATTTAAATCGATAAAATTAAGTTTTGTTGTAATTTTTATATTATTTATAGGATTAATTATAAAATAATCATAGGTTTACGGACTGATTTATGAAAATTTATCAAAAATCACTTGTTTTTTTCAATAAAGTGTTCATAAATTACGCCTCAAAGAAAAAATAACTGATTATTTATCGTCAATTAGCGCAAGAATTATGCAGGAGTCAGCTTATTTTAAAGAATATCATCCCATCAGTGGCGTTTGGGACGAGATGTATGGCGACGCAGGCATCCGTGCGCATTATACAAAAGTGATCGAGTACCTGTCGCGTGAATCGTCTGATGACCTGACGCGCAAAGAAGAGTTGGCCAAAAGACTGTTTATGAGTCAGGGTATAACCTTTACCGTTTACAGTAGTGGCGAAGGGATCGAGAAAATATTCCCCTTTGATATCATCCCCCGCATTATTACCGCCGATGAATGGAGCTTTGTCGAAAAAGGCATCAAACAAAGATTAAGAGCGCTGAACCTTTTTCTAAAGGACATTTATGATAACCAGTTTATCGTAAAAGATGGTATTGTACCTATTGACATCATCTACTCCTGCCCCCATTTCCTGCGTGAAATGTACAAATTGCAGGTACCTTATAACATCTATGTACATATTGCCGGCATCGACCTGATCAGGGACCATGATGGCACTTTCTATGTGCTGGAGGATAATTTGCGTACCCCATCGGGGGTAAGCTACATGCTCGAGAACCGCGAGATTACCAAACGACTGTTTCCCGACCTGTTACCGCAATGCGGGGTTCGAAGCGTAATGGAATACCCTTCGATTTTATACAAGAATTTGTTATCGCTTTCGCCACGGCAAATCAGCAACCCTAACATTGTATTGCTTAGTCCGGGTATTTATAATTCAGCCTATTTTGAACACACTACATTGGCGCGCCTAATGGGCGTTGAGCTGGTGGAAGGGCGCGACCTGGTTGTAAAAGACCAGAAAGTGTATATGAAAACCACCGTTGGTTTGCAGCAGGTAGACGTAATTTATCGCCGTGTCGACGATGAATATCTTGATCCCTTAGTATTTAACCCATCGAGTATTTTAGGTGTAGCAGGCATTATGGGCGCTTACAGAAAAGGCAATGTTGCGATTGTTAACGCTATTGGCAATGGCGTTGCCGATGATAAGGCCATTTATATTTATGTCCCTGAAATGATCAAATATTACCTTGGCGAGGAACCCCTGCTGAAGAATGTGCCCACCTATCAGCTGGGTAACGAGGACGAACGTCAGTACGTTTTTGCCAACATCAACAAAATGGTGGTAAAAAAGACCAATGAGAGTGGCGGCTATGGCATGCTGATGGGTCATGCGGCTTCCGAAGAAGAGACTGAAAAATATAAAAAAGAGATATTAAAAGCACCGCGTAATTTTATTGCGCAACCTACCATCAGCCTTTCAGCAGCACCCTGCTACATCCAGGGCGCGCTGCATCCGCGAAGGATAGATCTGCGCCCTTACGCCCTTTGTGGCCCTGACGGCATTGAAATTGTGCCGGGTGGATTGACAAGGGTTGCATTGAAAGAAGGCTCGCTTGTGGTTAACAGCTCGCAGGGTGGTGGCAGTAAGGATACGTGGGTGTTGGCGTAATTGGGGCATTGGGCATTGGGTTGAATGATAGTAGTTTAAATAATAAAGTAATCTATGATGGAAAATCGACATTCAGAAATCGACATTCCGGATTCCGAAATTGAAAAAACATGTTAAGCCGGGTTGCATCAAGTTTATATTGGCTAAGTCGTTATGTTGAGCGTAGCGATGGTATTTTGCGGATGCTGAAGATCAATTACGCTTCGTCGCAGGATACGGTGCAGGAGTTTACCTGGGAACCGATCATCCGCATCTTTGCCGGTCATGATGAGGAAACAGCCAAATTGGGTAACGACAGCCGGACGGTGATCCGGTATATGGTGACCGGTAAAAGCAACCCTAACTCTATACTTAACATCATCACTTTTGCCCGCGAAAATGCCCGTGGCGTACAGGAACACATTACCAAAGATCTTTGGCAATGTTTGAATGAATATTACCATACGGTAAAAGATAACCGCCTTGAAAATGCCTTAAAAAAGGACGATCCGATAGGTGTTTTAGATGTGCTCATCAAACAGGTGATGCTATATTACGGCACCGTGGAAATAACTATGGAACGTGGTGAAGGCCGGAGTTTTATGAACATTGGCACTTACCTGGAGCGCGGCATCCAATCAGTTGACATCCTTGATGCAAAATTCGTATCGATAGATGATAATCCGGATCTGCTGCGTGATACCACCTATTGGAAACACCTGTTGCTTTCGCTTGGTGGGTACGAGATCTACCTGAAAACCTACCGAACCGGGTTCGAGGCCGAGAACGTACTGGAGCAGGTGGTATTGAACAATGATTTCCCCCGATCGGTGATTTACTCGGTCAATCATATACAGCGTTATTTTGAACGTTTAAAAAGCGATAGTAACCTGGATAGTTCACGCGAGCTATCTTTCCTCATCGGCAGGTTGCAGAGCCATATTCGTTACAGTTCAGTTAAGACAATTGAAGACGAGGGTTTGCACACTTTCCTGACCCAAATACGAACTCAGTTATTTGGCATTGGTGATGCCCTCAATATTCACTATTTTGCGAATTCCTGATAAACCAATTATTAGACTACCGATATGCCTGATTTCAGAATAGAGCACATTACCCGTTACACGTATCCAAGTCCTGTACGCGACAGTGCCAATCAGATCATTTTGTATCCCATTCACGATGAATACCAGGAAGTTATCCGGCAGGAACTCCACATCACCGGCGACCCGGTAGTAGATACTTTTATTGATTATTATGGCAACGAAGTAGGCACATTTACCTACAGTCAGCAACATACCAGTCTTACGATCAGCTCCAAACTTTCAGTTACTACCCGTCAAAGGCCATTGCCCGGCAACGATATCTTCCCCGAACAGCAATGGGAAGACCTGAAGCGCTTATCGCAAATGGTGCCCTATATCGACTTTTTGAAACCCGAATATTTTGACGGTATCAAAGAGCTGCAGGCCATCGTGAAGTCTGAACGTTCAAAAGAAGATACACCATCGCAGGTAGCTTTACGCTTTTGCCGTTATGTATACGAAAATTTCGAGTACGTAAAGGGCGTAACCACCGTGGAAACCACCATGGACGAAATATGGAAACTCCGGGCCGGCGTTTGTCAGGATTTTGCCCATATCCTCACTATCATGCTCCGTTTGGTAAATATTCCTGCCAGGTACGTAAGCGGCTACATCTGTACAAATCGTCATCATACCTTACGTGGTGAGGGCGCTACCCACGCCTGGGCCGAAGCCTATATTCCAGATTACGGCTGGCTCGGTATCGACCCAACCAATAACTGCATTGCCAACGACACACATGTACGCCTGGCAGTTGGCCGGAACTTTTTAGATTGCTCACCTGTAAGAGGGGTATACAAAGGCTCGTCTGACCACAAACTTGAAGTTGCGGTATCTGTTGGCTACGAAGATGAGGCACATCATGGCAGTTTCCTACAGGAAGAAAATACGAAAGCGCCGGATTTTAAACCGGTTGACGACCGTCCTAAAAACAGCTATCAGCAATACATGGAGATGCTGCAGCAACAACAACAGCAGCAACAACAGTAATTGGTCTGATCAGGAACGCTTCAATTCAAACTATCCTTTTTTGACAGTTGCGGCAAGCGTATCTATTGCCGGTAGTTTGTTGAAAGCCCTGATGAGCTTTCCCTTTTTGTCATATATCGCAACGTAGGGGGTAGTAGCAACCTGATAATACCTTTGTACCACATAAGTGCGGGCCTCTGTTCCTACAATAATATTGTGGTATTTGGCCAGGTCGAAATCGCGCACAAAATTCCTGATCATGGCCAGCCTGTTAAAGTCGGTAAAGGTTACCATTACTATTTCGGCATTGCTGAATTGCTTCATCTTTGGCTTCATGTCATACATCATGTGCTGACAATGGCTGCAATCCGGAGAAAAATAAATGACCATCACAGGCTTGCCTTTTTTAAGATCATTGGGGGTGAACCAGGTGCTATCCGGTTTCAGGATCTTAAAGGGAGGTATCTTGTCAATATTTGGTTTTGGGGCAGTCTGTGCCTTGCAGCTATAGGCAACTATGATCAAACTAAGTATCAATACGATCTTCTTCATAGGATGTAAAAGTAGGCATTCTGAATGAGTAGTTGAATAAGTTGGTTGTGTTGATCCATTTGTTCAATTGAGGCCGGCTCAGCCTGCCACAATTTCCATCTGCCAGGCGATATGTTCTTCCGTTATCGGATATAACGCATGTTCACGCATAGTATGATGAACAGCATTAAATAAACCCATATAATTACCCCTGTCTGACGGAATGAACTCCACCAGCTTGTTGCCATCCTGATCGATTGTTGTCAGGATTCCCTCTTCGCCATCAGGTTCAAAACCATATTGAGGATCGTTGGGCCAAATGCTTTGCTCCAATTGCGATTCCTGAACGTCAACCCTGTTCTTCTGAAACGAACCCAGTGTACCATGCGCTACAAAGGAAGGTGTTGGCTGTGCGATGAGCAGCCCCGAGGTAAGGAAAACATTTAATTGTCCGGGATATTTCAGGTGTATATGAAAATAATCTATCACTTCAGAATTCTCCCGGTAAATTCCGGTCGTCTTTGAGAACGAAAGCGGCCGCCCAAATAAACTGATCGCCTGATCTATCAAATGTGGGCCCAGGTCGTAAACCAGTCCATTGCCGGGCACACCTTTGGTCTCTTTAAATAACTTGGCACTCAAGGCAGCTTTATAACGATCGAAACGAAGTTGCACTTCGATCAACTGACCAAGTCTGCCGCTATCTATTACCTTTTTTAAGGACAAAAAATCGCTGTCCCATCGCCGGTTCTGATATACGAACAGGTGTTTACCATTTGCGCGCGCTATATTGTATAAAGCGCTTACTTCAGCAAGGCTGATTGCAATAGGCTTTTCCACCAGTACGTGCTTACCTGCTAAGAGCGCTTTTTCAGCCAATTCGAAATGGGTAGCCGGTGGCGTATTGACTATAACCAATTCGATAGACGCATCTTTGAGTAATTCGTCGACAGCATCGTAACTGGTAATACCAGGAAAATCGAGATGCGCTTTTTTCTGACTGCGTTCGACAACGGCTTTCAGATCAAAACCTACATTAAGTGCAACAAATGGCCCGTGGAAAACACGGCCCGACATACCATAGGCCAATAAACCGGTTGAAATAGGTGATAACATATTCTTGTATTTATAAATGATCTTTGGGTTACATATTACGTAATAGATGCAGTCTTTGTGTTAAACCTTTAAAAGCCTCAAATATAGCCGGGAGTGTTTCATACGCACAATATCAATATTTTTTCTTCTATTTATCAACCACTTTAAATGAAAAAAGATCAAACTTTCGCCTGATCCTTTTACAAAATTTATGGTGTTTTTACCGCATATCAGCTTTGATCTCCTTTATAGCTTTAAGGTGCATGATCAGCGTTGGAAGTGTCCTGATCGCAAAAGCCTTCATATTTGGGTCTTTGCCATTTTCAGATTCGTTTGTAAATAACTTCACAGCGCCTTCATGACCTGCAAGCATGGCATTTACATAGGAATTATCAAAGTCGGTCCCTTTTCTTTTCTCCAGATCCCCGGCCT
Source organism: uncultured Mucilaginibacter sp. (assembly GCA_903866915.1). GTDB lineage: Bacteria > Bacteroidota > Bacteroidia > Sphingobacteriales > Sphingobacteriaceae > Mucilaginibacter. Next base: position 33,822 of record CAIPPO010000045.1, read on the forward strand.
TCATTTGTGAGGCCGTATCAGGCGACAGCGAGAGGGCTATATTTTCGGCCTTAGCTAATGCTGAAAGCTCATTGTTAACGCGGGAGTGATCTGTCACCATCATGGTAGCAAATTTCTTCACCTTCGGATTGAATGCATTCTTCTGCGCAATTTTACCAACTGCCACTTCAGCCATTCCATCATTGGCAGCTATATTTACAAATTTTAGGTCATTCTTATTCTCCTGACTGGCTGCGATAGAATCCTGACGATGCGAAGCATCCTGGGACGCCTCTGCACTGTCAGTTGCATCCTGCCTAACCTTGCCGCCGTTTTTGCACGATGCCACCGCTAACAGCATTATCGTGATGATTGATAGTGAACTAATCTTTTTCATGATGAATTTGTTTTCATTGATTTACATTGGATAAACATTAGCTTTTAGTTAATGTTTTTGCTGATCAGCAATGCTGTTTTTTTATAAAATTTCTTAGATAAGTTTTATTATTTTTGACGCTGAAAAAACTGATTATTATGAACTTTCCTGCTGAACTGAAATACACCAAAGACCACGAGTGGATCAAAATAGAAGGCGATACAGCTATTGTTGGTATTACCGAATTTGCACAGCGCGAATTAGGAGATATTGTTTATGTTGATATCCCTTCAGTAGGAAAAGAAGTTGCCAAAGAAGATACTTTTGGAACTGTTGAAGCCGTAAAAACGGTTTCCGATCTGTTTATGCCCCTAACGGGTACAGTTACCGAAATAAACGCTGGTTTGGACAGCAGCCCGGAGCTGGTAAATACTGATCCTTACGGCGAAGGCTGGATGGTAAAGATAACAGTTGCAAATGCAGCAGAAGTAGCTGGTCTGCTTTCGGCCGAAGATTATCAATCTCTCTTAGGCGTTTAATGATAACCCGATTAAAATACCAAAGGCTCACAATTTTGTGGGCTTTATTTATTTTGATCATTTGCGCCGTAAATTTAGGCAGTATCGGGCATTCGTCCATTTTCTTTACGGGTTTTGATAAGGTGACGCATTGCGGCCTGTTTTTTGTTTTGGTGGTATTTTGCTGCAATGGCATTATCAGGCAACAAAAAGTTAAGTTCCTTTCGTATAATACAGCAATACTTGTTATCCTGCTAGCAACTGCTTATGGCGGTATCATAGAGATACTTCAGCTGACCATTTTTACCTGGCGCAGCGGTGAATGGGGTGATTTTTTTTCTGACGGAATTGGAGCCTGTATGGCTGCATTCA
>CAIPPO010000046.1 GCA_903866915.1 uncultured Mucilaginibacter sp.
GATGGTGCAAGCGTTTTTGTGATTGAAATTGATGCCGATTATTTAAATTGCTTTTTTTCAATTCATCAGGAGCCTGAAGAATTAATAACTGGCGAGGCCTCGTTAATCCCTTCATTGGCTGAAACTATATATGCCTTTAAACTGGACATCAAAAATGTTGTTTTAAGTCTTAAATCCTACATAGAAGCTGGTGGAGAGAATGAGGATCAAATAAACGAATATCTCGAAAGCTGCCTAACAGCTTACTACCATGTTTACCAGGATGAGATTTTGGAAAAGGCCCAAAATCTAAATTTCTTACATTACAGCACACGAGTGGAAATACTCAGACGACTAAACCTGGCCAAGGAATATCTGTATGCCAACTCAAGCAGCAATCTTAGCCTCGAGGGAATTGCCGATCACGCATGTCTGTCAGTAAACCACCTGCTGCGAACCTTTAAGTTAGCTTTTAATGAGTCGCCGCACCAGTTTCTTATTCATTTGAGGTTGCAACGCGCACAGTTGCTACTGGCGAAAACAGGATATCCAATTTATACTATTGTCAATATGGTGGGCTTTAAATGCACCAGCTCTTTTATACGCCTGTTCCGTACCCGGTACAAAACAACCCCCCTCAAATATCGCAACGTGCTTGCAGCCTAGTAAACGCATCATCAAATTTTACTTTTCTTCGATTGTGTAATTCGGCAATCTTCCTATATTTGCGCCCACGCCAAGGGGAATGGTGCAAGACGGTTGGCACCTGGTGTAAAAACTAATGGCCAAAAACCATCGCCCAAAGCCTTAAAAAAAGGCCCGTTCGTCTAGGGGTTAGGACGTAAGATTTTCATTCTTGAAACAGGGGTTCGATTCCCCTACGGGCTACTGAACTATCAAAATTACCCTTGTAAGTGAGGAACTTATGAGGGTTTTTTGTTTTTACTGTCAATAAAATATAGAATAATTGAGTTAAAAACAATAAAATATTCTTATCGGACGAATACAAAATTAGCTTTTCCCATACCCCACATGGGCCATGCGTTCACCCATTTCTTTATAAGCTTCGTTAGCTTGCGGTGCCCAGGTGCCAAGTCCGTCTACATACCGATTATACATGCAAAAGGCGGCGGCGATCAATACAGTATCATGAATTTCCTGGTCGGTTGCGCCTAATTCACGGGCAAATGCGACGTCCTCCGCTGTAACTTCCTTACCATTGCTCTGCACCTGGTGTGCAATATGCAGCAATGCCCTGAGTTTATCAGAAATGTCCGTATTCGGCAAACCCTTCTTAATATCATCAATAAGGCCCGGGTCGCATTGAAAATGCGCCACAGCCGCGGCGGCATGCGAAGTATGACAGAAATGGCATTGGTTCCACCAGGAAACAGACGCAGCTATGATCTCGCGGTCGCCGCTGGTGAGCGAAGAGGGTCCGCGTAATAGAGTTTCGGCAAGCAATAGCAGTGGTTTTGCGGTTTCAGGCCGGTAATTTAATAGTCCAACTATACCGGGTAGTTCTTCGTTCAACAATTTGATATGTGCCATGACACTGAATTAAGAGGTTCGCAATTGGTCGTCTAATTTGATATTAATGGAAGCAGGCGTATAGCCTTCGCGCTTGCGTTGTGCACCCATTTTATCATAAAATTCTTCATTATCCGGTTGCCAGGTAGCCAGGCCGTCAACATAACGGTTATACATGCAAAAGGCTGCGGCTATCAGCACCGTATCGTGTATCTCGATATCTGTGGCGCCTTTGCCGCGGGCAATTGCGACATCTTGCGCAGTTACATTCTTTCCGCCCAATTGAACTTTGGCACCGATCTTTAACAGTGCCTTTAGCTTATCACTGATGGGTGCGGTTTCAGGGTCAGCCAAAACCTGTTTCACCAGCGCCAGCTCGCTGCCCAGTTGGTGTTTGGCGATGGCGCTGTGTGTCGCGGTGCAAAATTTACAGGTATTTAGGTTTGAAACATAGGACGCAATCAGCTCGCGTTCACCGGCGGTTAATGTCGGGTGCGGATCGTGCAATAAGACTTGCACGAGGTTACAAAGCGGAACCGCAGTTTCGTGACAGAAAACGAACAGGCTCCTGATGCCCGGGTAATCCTTCGGTAAATCTATATGTGGCATTGTTTTGTTGATTAAGTTTTATTTATAAACGCTTGACTGGTATCCCTCCAAAGCACGCTGAGGCGCACGATTGGTATAAAAATCCCTATCCTGCGGCGCCCATGTTGCCAGGCCATCCACGTACCGGTTGAACATGCAAAAAGCAGCTGCGATCAATACAGTATCGTGTATCTCGATATCGGTTGCGCCATTCTTGCGGGCCTCTTCTATTTGCGTTTCGGTAACCTGCTTGCCGCCTTTCTGCACACTTCTGGCAATGCTGAGCAAGGCTTTCATTTTATCAGAAATATCCGATGTGTTGAAATCCTGCTTGATGCTATCTATCTGATTTATATCACAGCTCAAATAGTGGCCCGCCATAGCACCATGTACGTTCTGGCAAAAGAAACAATCATTTAGATAGGATACATAGGCTCCTATTAATTCACGCTCTCCGCGGGTCAATGTATTGTTATCATCCCGCAGCAGCGTCTCTGCGAGGAAATTAAGCGGCGCCTCAGTCTCAGGACGGAAGGCCATCAGACCCCTGATGCCGGGCAATTCATTATTTAATTCGATATGTGCCATAATAGATTTTTAATTTTTTTGATTGTGCGTATCGGGTTGTATGTTTTTGATGAGCAATACGGCCAGCAACCCGATGATAAATACGAACGAAAAAATGAACAATGCATTGCCGTATCCTCCTAAGGCTGTTACCACTATACTAACCGTCAATACGGCGATGCCTGTAAGAACGCGGAATGTATTAAAGCAAAACCCGGTGGCAGAGGCACGGATAGCCGTTGGAAACAACAAAGGGATATACATGGAAAGTATCCCCTGGCTCGCACCAAAGAATAACGCCAAAACGGCAATTTCTGCGTAGATAATGGGCGAAAAAGAGCTATTGGTTTTGAAAAGGACAAATGACACTACGGAACAAACCGCGAAACTCAGGTGTAAATCGTCAGCTGAAAGTGGACCGATAGGGTGCTAAGCTTGTGGAGTGTTTCCAAAGATTAATTAACTTTAAGACAATGGAAACCAAGAAGAAACAAACAGCAGAAAACTATATCAAAGAGATTCGCAGTAAGA